>CAKUXT010000196.1 GCA_934700375.1 uncultured Bacilli bacterium
TAAGACAACCTTCATAAGGATTCTCTTCGACTTCAGGAAGACGGGAGATGACGACATCGAGCATGTCGCCTAATCCTAAACCGTGTTCTGCTGAAATCGGATAGGGATCACCGAATCCTAACGCATAGAATTCATAAGTGTTTCCCATCAAAGTATGATCATCAATCTTGTTGACAACCAATAAGACCTTCTTCTTATAGGGAAGAAGTTTCTTGGCGACGAAGAGATCGTTATTGGAAAGACCGATTCTTCCATCGACAACAAAAAGAATGACGTCGGCTTCCTGGCATCCTAACTCAACCTGGTTCTGGACTTCCTTCTGGAAAGGAATGTTTTCATCGGTGATACCGCCGGTATCAATAAGGGTGAATTCCTTGTCGAGCCAATGGCCTTTGCCGTAGTTTCTGTCACGTGTGATGCCAAACTGTCTGCCAGTGATTTCACGTCTTGAATCACTTAATCTATTGAATAAAGTTGATTTGCCGCTGGAAGGAGAACCGATCAGGGCAACTGTTCCATAAATTTTACTCATATTTCACCTACCTTTTTCCTGAAAAGAGAGATGATCGCATCGATTTCTTCCTGAATGGTCAAATCAGAAGTGTCGAGGAATATCGCATCTTCGGCAGGGCGAAGCGGAGAATTCTCACGATGGCTATCGATGTAATCTCTTCTTTCGATATCTTTCTTAATTTCTTCTAAAATCACATTTCTCTGATGTGCAATATCTTCCTTGTAACGTCTAAGAGCGCGGGAATCCACAGAGGCTACCTGATAGATCTTAAGCGTAGCATGAGGAAGAACGACAGTGCCGATATCTCTTCCGTCCATGACGACAGATTCGTTCTTGGCGATTTCCTGCTGGATCTCGACAAGTTTCTCTCTGACGCATTTATGGGCGCAGGCGTAAGAGACAAGGCGTGTGACGTCTTCTTCTCTGACGCGTGATGTCACATCTCTTCCGTTGAGATAGATATGACCATCTCTGTCTTCTTTCAGTTCAAGAGAAGAAAGAAGGCTTCTTGCATCTTCTTCGCTTTTCGTATCAAGATTGTTCTCGATCATATAAAGCGTGAAAGCTCTGTACATAGCACCGGTATCGACATAGAGGAAACCTAATGCTTTGCTCACTGCTTTGGCAGCCGTAGATTTGCCACTGGCAGCCGGACCATCAATCGCTATTGAATAATAAGACATTAAATCACCCCCGTTAAAATCAAAATCAATAAAATGACAAACACAACTAAGACAACCGCAATGCTAGACCACATGATAATGGTGGAAGGAGCGACTTTTCGCTTGGAGCGGTTGTTCTTCTTCACCTGATTGTATCTGGCATGTGCCTCTTTCTGCTGAGATTTGGAGTCATAGAGATCATGCTCTTTGATCAGTTCATCGATCGACATCGAAAAAGTGTTTCGCATGATTCCGGAACTAGTGCTTTTCACCGATATATCTTCATCTTTTTCTTCGAGAATATTATCTGCATTCTCCAAAGAAGAAAGAGATTTCTCGTCAAAAGAATAAGCATCGATATCCGAGATTTTCTTTCTCAGATCCGCATATAGAATGACTCTGCTTTTTTCGGACATTTTTTAACCTCTCTAATATTATAAAAGAAAAGAGAAGCAAAGAATAGAAGAAAGAGGAAACATTCGATTGAAAGTTTCTATTGTAAAACATCGACATTTTTCATAAAATATATATTGCTGCCGCTATAGCTCAGTCGGTAGAGCAACTGATTCGTAATCAGTAGGTCGGAAGTTCGATTCTTCTTGGCGGCACCATTATATTTATAACGCTCAGGCTTTGCCTGAGTTTTTTTGCTTCAAAGAAAATGGGGAGGCAACAGCCTCCCCACATAAATCAGGCTTAGTCAACGAAGGCAAGAATTGCCATCGGAGCATTGTCACCACGACGATTGAAGGTCTTGATGACTCTGGTGTATCCACCGTTTCTGTCTTTATACTTCGGACCATAGACATCGAAGAGCTTCTGGAGAGCATTCTTGTTTGTCTTAGGATCGATGAAGCCCTGTTCACGAACGAAAGCAGCGGCAAGTCTTCTGGCGGCTAAATCACCCTGTTTTGCATAGGTGACAAGTCTTTCAGCTTCCTGCTGAGCGCGCTTTGCTGTTGTCAAAGTGACTTCAACACTTCCGGAAATGATAAGCTGAGAAACAACATTTCTCAACATATTCTTTCTTTTGTCGGAAGTATAACCGGCCTTAAAGCGGACACCGCCTTTGCCGTGTACATTTCTTCTTCCAATAGTACCCATTGTAGTTTACCTCGCTTTACTTCTTGGTATTGTCATCACGCTGAAGGGAAAGATTGAAGCTGGCAAGCTTGTCAATAATTTCCTTGTAGGACTTCTTGCCTAAGTTTCTGACAGTCATCAATTCAGATTCCTTCATGTTGCAAAGATCCTGAACGGTCTTGATACCATTTCTCTTAAGACAGTTGTAAGAACGGACACTGAGGTCGAGATCTTCAAGCATCATAGAGTTGAACTTGTTCTCAGTCTTTTCTTTGCTGACAGACATGACAGCAGCATTCTTAACGGCATCGTTAAGATCTTCGAAGACTTTGAAGTGTTCATCAAGAATCTTAGCAGCAAGTGCGACAGCATCGACAGCGTCCATACTGCCATCAGTATCGACATGAATGACGAGCTTCTCAAAGCTTGCATCATGGCCGACACGGAAAGGTTCGACATCGATGTCAACTTTCTCGATAGGAGAGAAGTTTGAGTCGACGGCGATTCTGCCGATAGCCCAAGAAGAACTCTTGTTGTCTTCAGCAGTAACGAATCCACGACCCTTGCGGGCATGGAAGACAGCCTTGATATGACCGCCAGCAGCAAGGTGGCAGATCACCATATCAGGGTTAACGACGGAAACGGTGCCAGGGCAGACGATATCGCCGGCCTTGACTTCCTTTCCTTCTTTGTTTTCTTCTTTTGCGCTGACTTCAAGCAAAAGCTTGTAGTCAACATCCTCATCATCAGAGATATCCTTTAAAACGAGGTTCTTGATATTAAGGATGATTTGTGTCAAATCTTCGACTACGCCATCTAAAGGAGTGTACTCGTGACGAGCTCCCTCGACTTCGACGGAATAGACAGCAAGACCAGGAAGAGAAGAGAGAAGAACTCTTCTCATCGCATTGCCAATAGTGACACCAAACCCTTTTTCAAGAGGAGCAATGGTGAAACGACCAGTATTGTCAGAAACATCAGATTTGCTGATGTCAAATTTCGGCTGTTCGAATTCTTTCATTCCAAGTTCTCCTTTATACGTCTGATTTTAGCCACGAGGTCTCTTGGCCGGACGGCAGCCATTGTGAGGGATCGGTGTAACAT
>CAKUXT010000197.1 GCA_934700375.1 uncultured Bacilli bacterium
TTGACACACATAATTTTGAATGTAGACATTTCTAATCTCCTTAATTTGACTACTCTATTTTAATGTTATGTAACCGCGTTTACAAGAACAATAAGTTATTTAAAGATTTACAAGTGTGTGTTATAATTTCATTTAGGAGGCCATAAGTATGGAACGTCCTCGCATTTTTGAACAGTACATCAATGGTCAATGCCCTAGAGCTTACCAATTCTTCGGTGTTCATAAAGCAACAGTCGATAATAAAGCCGGATATGTATTTCGTGTTTATGCGCCGTTAGCCAAAGAGGTCGATCTTATCGGAGACTTCAACTCCTGGGATCCCGTTCTTGGCAAAATGAAGAAAGTCGATTACAGGGGATTATATGAATTGTTCGTTCCTGATTGTCAGGAAGGACAAAGATATAAGTTCCATATTTTAGGTATCGACAATTATTGGAAAGACAAGCAGGATCCGTTCGCTTTCTCCGATGAAGGAGACGATGATTACTGCTCTGTCGTTTTTGACATTTCACGCCTCCATGTGGATGACAGTGAGTTCACCTCAAAAAGAGACAGAAACTTCGATAAGCCGGTCTCTGTCTATGAATTCCATATGGGAAGCTGGAAGAGAAAGAGCGACAATTCTTACTACAATTATTCCGAACTTGCCGATCTTCTCATCCCCTATCTCAAAGAGATGGGATACACCCATGTAGAAGCACTCCCTATCACCTTCTATCCTAACGATGCCTCTTGGGGCTATCAGACACTCGGTTACTTTGCAATCGATCACAGATATGGTACACCGATGGATTTTGCGTCCTTCGTCGAGAAGATGCATAAGAACAATATTGGCGTCATCATGGACTTTGTCCCTGTTCACTTCGCTCTTGATCCGTTCGGACTTGAGAAATTTGACGGCTCCTGTGTCTATGAATATCCAAATGAGCATGAGTTCTCTGAATGGGGAACAAAGAACTTCGATTTAGGAAAAGATCCTGTCCGCTCCTTCCTCATCTCCTCCCTCTTCTTCATGGCAGATATGTTCCATGTCGATGGATTCCGCTTCGATGCGGTCAGCAATATCATCTATTGGGACGGAAACTCCAATAAGGGCATCAATTCCGGCGCTGTCGAATTTGTCAAACGCGCCAATGGATTCGTTCATACCCTTCTTCCCGGTGTCATGATGATCGCGGAAGATTCTTCTGCCTATGGCCATGTCACCAAAGGCATGTATGAAGAAGGACTTGGCTTTGACTATAAGTGGGACTTAGGATGGATGAACGATACATTGAAGTATTACGCCAAAGATCCTATCTACCGCAAGTACTGCCACAATCAGCTCACCTTCTCCATGGCCTATTTCTACAGCGAAAACTTCATTCTTCCATTAAGCCATGATGAAGTCGTTCACATGAAAGGAACGATTCTCAATAAGATGTGGGGCGATTATGACAACAAGTTTGCCAATGTCAGAAATCTCTATGCCTATCAGTATGCTCATCCTGGAAAGAAACTGAACTTCATGGGCAATGAGATTGCATCATTCGATGAATGGAAGGAATATGAAACACTTCCCTTCAATCTTCTCGATTATCCCAAACACAAAGGCGTCAATCGTCTGATTCGAGATCTCAATGAGATCTATAGAAACCATTCCGCCATGTATAAAGCGGAATACAATCCGAATTCCTTCGGATGGATCATGGCTGACAACAGCGATCAGTCCGTCTACGTCTTCAAGAGAGAAAGCGAAGACGAATGCATGATCTTTGTCTTCAATATGACACCGAACTTCTATTGGGATTATGATATCGGTGTCCCGTATGAAGGCACCTATGAAGAGATTCTGAATACGGATAAAGCCATCTATGGCGGCTGGGATCAGTACAATCCTAATCCGCTTGTCACCCATGGAAACGGCGGACTTCATCATCAGAAATACAAAATCACGATGAAGATTCCTTCCTTTGGTGCGGTTTATCTCGTATACAGAAAACAGAAAGATGATTCTTTTACCCGCCTAGGAAAAGACGGTAAAGATACAGTCGTTGTCGGTACTACGAAGACTATCTGATTTTATTTTATTCGGTCAGAAAGAGAAAATAGCGGAAAGTATAGGCTATGACCGTAACCTTCTATTTTAATATGTTCCGCTTGGATATTGAAAAATGTTAGAGTTTAAGAAAAGTCCGACCTTCAAAGAAGAATTTAAGACAGCTTTCAGACATCGTTGCGTCGAAAAGTATTCCCGCGATCCTAAGGATCTCGATGAAGCAGAGCTTTACGATGTATTAGGAACGATGGTCAGAGGCTATGCCAACGTCTTAGGAAAGCAGTGCAAGCAGGAAGTGAAAGAAAAACAGGAAAAACAGCTCATCTATTTTTCCATGGAATTCCTCATCGGAAGACTTCTTTCCAATAACCTCTTCAACCTTGATATTCTCGATGATGTCAAAGAAGCATTGTCTGAGATGGGAATCGATTATGATTCTCTTAAGACAAAGGAACCCGATGCCGGTTTAGGAAACGGCGGCTTAGGTAGACTTGCCGCCTGCTTTATGGATTCCATCGCTTCTTTAGGCTTGCCTGGACACGGTAACTGCATTCGTTATGAATACGGCTTCTTCCATCAGAAGATCCGTGACGGAAAACAGATGGAATTCCCCGATACCTGGCTTCAGGAAGGATTCCCTTGGGAGATCAGAAAACCGAACGATTCTGTCATTGTCAGATTCTACGGAAATCCTGAGACATACCGCGATGAGAAATCCGGTGAAGTCCGCTGGAGAACAACAAACGCCTATGCTGTCAGAGCCGTTCCCTATGATGTTCCGATCATCGGTTACAAGAACGAAGTCGTCAACACCCTTCGTCTTTGGTATGCAGAACCCTGCGAAGAGACACTTCCTTCCACCACAGACTTCAACGGCTATCTGAAGTTCATCCGCGATATTACTCATGGTCTTTATCCTGATGATTCCACCGAAGAAGGCAAACTTTTAAGACTCCGTCAGCAGTACTTCCTCGTCTCTTCCGGTGTTCAGTTTGCCATCAATCGCGAAAAGAAACTCTATGGAACTTTAGATCATTTATACGAACACTATGTCTTCCAGCTCAATGATACCCATCCGATCATGGCCATCCCTGAAATGATGAGAATCTTGATGGATGAAAACGATTATGGCTGGGATGAAGCCTATGCTATCGTCTCCAAGTGCTTTGCCTTCACCAATCACACCGTCATGCCCGAAGCTCTTGAAAAGTGGCCTTGCCGTTATATGGCAAGCGTTGCACCTCGTGTCTATATGATCATTGAGGAAATCAACAGAAGAACCTTGGCCAAGATGAGAGAAGATGCCAT
>CAKUXT010000198.1 GCA_934700375.1 uncultured Bacilli bacterium
AGAGAAAGATCACGATCGAAGATACCAAATACGTCCTCTCCTCTCATTATCAGGGAACACCTTATGATCCCTATAAGAGATTCGGAGACAAGGAGAACAAAGGCGCCTATCGCTCTATCGGTATCAGCCGCACTTCCTTCCTTGCCATCGTTCAGATCCGTCCGTATGGAAAAGAAGAGCTTAGAGCCATCGAATGGTTCTGCTTTGCAAGCAATGCATTCAACGCCCTTGTTCCTTTCTTCCCAAGAACAAGAAAGGTTCCTTCCTACTACAGCAATACGACTTTGACTGTCTCCAGCGATAACTTCTACTGGGCAAGCCGCTTGATCGGCGCATTGACTGACAGCCACTACAACACCTGCTCTATCTTTGTCGAAAGATATCAGAACGCAGTTGCTTCTCTTTCCCATCAGTTCATCAATGAGATCGAAAAGGATGAATCCAAAGATGTTCTCTCTCTGATTGATGTCTACAATCAGAAGATTGCCGATATGGCAAAGGAAAAGACGGATGAAGCCTTAGGAAAGGTCTTATACGAAGCAAGCTGTCATATGAAGAACGGCTACTCCAGATCCGACAACTGATTCTTCTTTATCAATCAATAACGTATGATATCGCCTGGAAACAGGCGATATTTTACATTCAGCCGATATTTGTTCAATATCTTTTACAATTCCACTATAATGTTAAGGATGCAAAACAAAGTGCTTGATAAATCAATCCAGATACTGACAGCTGTCTATATGGCTCTATTCCTATTAGGCAGTTTTTCCTTTGCTTTCTATTATCCTTTCGGCCATCTCAATGACTGCGATCAGTTTTCATTCCTCTATATTTTCTTTCAGCTGATCAGACTCTCTGCTTTCATTCTTGTTTCTTTGGCTGGATTCTATTTCTATAAAACGCCAAGAAACATCGTAAAGACGATTCTTCTGCTTTTGTTTATTGGCCTCTTCTTCTTTTATCCGCAGTATACATCAATGAGCAAGCTTGATTCAGTTTTGCCTTTTTACAATGACACCGGACTTGATCAGACACAGATAGAAATCTATAACAAAATCAACATGTTCCTTCCTGACTATATCATCAAATCCGAATATATTCTGGAAATTGTCATTGTCATATGCATTGGTATTTTACTGAATTTCAAATTCAGATTTGAGCTTTCTGATCTGAAATCAATTGTTTGGTTTCCGCTTTTTGTCCTCTTATCTCTTCCTTTGAATCTAAGCGAAAATCTGACGCGTACCTTTTCCGAAAAGACAGAGGAATTTCTGACATTCCATAATTATGGAATCTGGCATTCCCTTCTTTTCCTTCTTCTTGTCATCGTCACTATATCCGCTTATTTGTTATTGAAAAACAAAGAAGAAAAAACACAGAAATACGTACTTAGAATCATGTGTCTTATGATGTTCAGTATGTTCTTTGGAAAGAATTCAATGCTGATAGGAGACGGATACAACGTATACAACACAGTATTCGCATCGATTCCCCTATTCATCTGTGACATTGGGAAGTTCATTGTCTTCATCGCCATTATGGCTGATAAGAAGTGGTTCTATCAATGCGCATACTTTGTCCATAGTGCAGGTGCATTGACTGTCTTCTTCTACTTAGGAAAAGAAGGTTCAACCAACTTTGATACCGTTTTCTCCTATTCCTATCTTTACTTTACAATCAATCACATTCTTCTTTTCCTTCTCTCTGTTCTTCCGATGTATCTCTCCCTTGAAAAGTTCAAGTGGAAGAATATCTTCACTTCCTCTCTCTATTACGGAGTCGTGATCGTCATCGCTGCTTTTGTCAGTGTCTCAGTCACAAACTTCGTCAGTCAGTTGACAGATGAATTCGGAAACACGTTATCGACAGCTTTCCTTCCCAATTATGCGTTCACGCAGATTTGTCCTCTTCCGATGGAGTTTCCGACATTCCTGAATCTTACAATCGGTGTCTATGAGATCAATTTTGTCTATGAACTGACGTTATTCATTTCCTATGTCGTTTTATTCCTTGCCTTCTATTTCATCAATGAGCTAATATATTTAGCTACGCACAAGATTCAATCAAAAACAAAACTCAATCAGGAGGACTTATGATCAAATTATTCGATGAAAACAACTGTCTTATCAATCTCTCTTCTTCCATATTCAAGCATTTCAGTCTAGAATGCAATCATCCTACTTTGCCTGTAGTAGATGAAATACTCAACAATACAGACAAGAAGATCTGTCTTGTCCTTCTCGATGGTTTAGGAACAGCGATAAGACAAGAATATCCGATCGAAAGCAAAGATCTTAACGCTCATTATCTTTCCAAGATCACATCTGTCTTTCCGCCGACAACTGTTGCAGCGACAACTGCTCTTTTAACTGGCCAGTATCCGATAGAAACAGGTTGGTTAGGATGGACAGAACAGTTCCCGGAGTATGAAAGAGCAGTTACGATGTTCCCTTCTACTTTTGAACAGGAACCGAAAGACAAGACACCTATCTCCACTTATGAGCTTCTTCCTTTTACGAATATCTTTGACAAGATGAAAGAGAAAGGGATCAAATGCGATCTTCTTCAGTCTTTCACCTTGGAGAACAAGGATCCTGATGTCTTTATTCAGGCCGTCGATGAAGCATTGAAAGACAATGAATTCTTCTATGCCTACAGCTGTGAACCGGATTCTTCTCTTCACAGATTCGGAGTCGGAAGCAAAGAAGTCTCTTCTATCATCAAAAAGCTCAATGATGGCGTTGTAAAACTCAGCAAAAATCATCCTGATACCTTATTCATCGTCATTGCAGACCACGGACATAAGAACATCGATTTTTCCCCTGTCAATGAGCATGATGACTTCTACTCCTTGCTCAGAATCAAACACTATTCCGGTGAAGCAAGAGCTGCCTTCTTCTTTGTCGAAAAAGGAAAAGAAGAAGAATTCAGAAAAGCAGCTACAGAATATTACGGAAAGCATTTCTATGTTCTTTCCAAAGAAGAAGTAATCAAGAATCACATCTTCGGATATGGAACCCCCTGTTCTCGTTTTGAATCTCTGTTAGGAGACTTCTTATTGATCTCCAAAGACGGCTCTGCTTTCTTGCAGGCATATGATAAGCCGAATATGATTTCTACTCACGCCGGTTCAACTGACGAGGAGAGATACATCGATATCTCCGTTTTCAACAACTGATAGCTCTTTCGTTTTTACTCATTTGTATGATAGATGCGTATTCTTATTTCAAGGATACGCATTTTTCTTGTTTTTTTACAAAAAGGATAATCGCAGTTAAGTGTTGGTGCTCTCAATAAGTGGTATAATGG
>CAKUXT010000199.1 GCA_934700375.1 uncultured Bacilli bacterium
GTAAAAGGAACTTTGAATATTGGTGCTAAAGTTGGCGGTCTAAATTCCAATACTCATTTTTCTGAAATCATTGGTCAATATGCGCAATTAGATCTTAACGGCCATAATCTTATTATTGATGGTGGAACTGTTAATTGTTATGGTTCTATTTTAGATAGATTGGGTGGTGGAAAAGTCATTGTTAAGAATGGGGGCACCATTCAAGGCCTTATGACAGTCACAGATGCAAAAGGCGGAAACCAAATCACATATGGTTATGGTAAAGGCCAGTCTCCTTTTGATGAATATCGCTTTGCCTATATTGAAGCGCCCATTGTTGCTTATTACGGCACTACAATTAAAGCTTATCTTAAGCTCGATATTGGAAGCTTGGGAATCAGTAATATTTATGCAAATATCATTGGCCCTGTAGGCTCTTCAGTCTTTTCATGGGGTAACAAGAAGACAGAGGATGATTGTCTTGAAATCGTTCCATATATCAACAAGAATCTTTATCCGTCTTCTGTTTCAAATCCGACATATAAAAGCATCTATACTAAGATGTATTATTATCGTTACCGATATAATTTCAAAGCGAATGTTATCTTAAATAGTAAGATTCCTTTGAATGCGAGAATCAATGTCAAGAACATTGAAAAGAGGGATATTGCAATTGACTGGGCTAGAATAGGTGTTCCGATTCCTTCCTTCTTTGATCTCCAACTTTTTGACAATTATTCTCTAACCTTGAAAGCAAAATTGCTGCTGCTTCCTGGCTCCTCTTTTGTGACAATGAAGAATTCGACCTTGATATTTAATCCAGGAGAAGAAGTGGATTATAAAGATTTGTCTATTTCCGTTAATATTATTATTTTAAAAGTTGATGTTTACATCAAAGGCGAAAAGACAAGAAACAGAGGAAGTTTGATGGCATACGATAGATCCTTCTATAGCTATAATTATGATTCATTCAATCGTCATGGTTATGGTTTGAATACTGAAGGTAACTATTGGAAGTTTACAAAGTCATCTAATCATATGATTATGGGCAATGTGACGATAGAGAACATGCCAGATAATTCATATAAATATTTGATTTCAGGGCCGATATCGATGTCTAAGCAAGCAATTAATAAGCTAGTCAATTCTTCATATGTTCAAACGTATGATGTGAAAGGTTCGCAGGCAGGTAGCTGGTGGTTCAGTAGTTCCCATAGTACATACATATCCAGTGTTAATATGATCACCTCCTTCAATGCTCTTCCTTTGATTTCAAACGGCAAAGCATATATCAAAGACAACAATTTGAATATCAAAGGTGTCTTCGATGATAATACTCACTTGTTTACTGCTGGAGATCAGACGTATTTCTTATGGACACCCAATGATTATTTGATTGGCGGCAGTGATCCGGAAAATCAGAATGCGTTGACCGATTATACTGTGACACCGACGCTTGTCGATTCTGTGACTGCCAATCAAATAATCAAAGCGAATGATAAATACTATATTTTCTATAAAGGTGTATTCGTTCCTGTTTTAGATTCTATTGCATCCGGTACGACTTATACTTCCGTCAATGCCAGTCTTAGAAAGTTCTGCTCGAATAAGAATACTGCGTTGCTAGCTGATTCACCTAAGTATGATTCTGCTGCAATGAATTATGATTCGACAAATAAGAGATGGGCATTTACTAGCTTCAATAAAGTAAGCTCATAATCGCAGTCAACAACATTTGAAAGAGGCTCTTGGCGGAGAGAACAATGGGTTGAAGAGGTTTTGGCTTTTGGAAGAATCCTAAAGTTAAAGATCGTTGTTCCTATATTTTCATGTTTATGAATGACAAACTTTTAGAATGCTCTTCAGAAGCCAGAGAGTCCTATTTTTATCTGTCTTTTGATATGGTCTTGAATGAGATAGATTGGATGGATTTAATCGATGGTAAAGCTGTCAATGCGATGCTTCATTGCTTTGGTGATGATAATGCGTTAGAACGATTTGAAAAGACAAAGGAAAAGATCATGAAGCGTGATGAGGAAAAATGGGGACCATTTTTCCAATACGGAGGCTTCCGTGATTGTTTTGATAATATTCGTAAGGGAAAGTGTGGCTCGAATGACAAATGCTACGCTAATGAATATTCCGCTATAAGAATCATGATACATGAAATGACAAAGATACCTGATGATAGGATCCCAGCTATCTATCATGGGCTACATAACAGCGAAAGCAAGTTTGATAGAATCCTTGCAATTTATCTATGTAACATTAGATTTGATGTTCTTGAAGAACATTTCTTCAATGATATCTTTGATTATTGTGATTATGATAAGCAAATAGAAGTATACTCTCTATTGTATTCTTATAACGATGAAATAGATGACAAGTATATAGACAGGGTTCATCAATATGTTTCTCGAATACTTAGTGATGCTGATACAGGGGATTTTCTTAATTGCAGACTGATGATTTCTTTTTGTGAGTTGTTTGAAAATAGATGCCTGGAATTGAGAATCGAAAAAGAAGCTTTCATTGCTTCACTTTGTGAAGCAATGAAAGAACAAATAGATATTGTCCCTGGATGCTTAGAAGTGACTGTTGATGTTTATAATTCTGTCATTAAGAAATATTATAAGGAGAATTGTGAAATGACAATTGATGAAGTGGAATCTTGGAATGAGCTTATAAAGCTGGTGAAAGAAAATGATTATGATGATTATGACTATGAGATAAGAGAGTGGATGGGGTCTCATTTTGATCTATGTGAGTTAGATACCTTCCTATTTGATTCAGCCTTTTCATTAGAGCCCTATCCTGTTGGTTTTATCCATGATTGTTTTAAGCTCTATATGGATAAGAAGGGGCTTGAAGAAGAAAAGATGATTATGTATTTTGATAAAATCAAGGTGGATTCGAGAAATTTAGAATTAGTAAGGGCATTCTCTTATTACCTGGTGATACATTTGACTGAGATGCATTCAGGCTCGGCCCAATTCAAAAGTTTCTGGAATGACCTGTTTGATTATTCGATGGTGAATAAGTATTACTTTTATTTTGATGATAGTTGGATTGAAGCCAATTCGATATATGCTTCTCGTGGATTCCGTTTATTGATGCTCTTAATCTGCACAGCAGATAAAGAGGATTGGGATAAATTAAAGAAGGAGTTCCATGAAAAGGTTATAGAAGGAAATATAGATTCTGTTGTTGTTCGAGCCTCTTATGTTTTGGAACTAGAATAATTTATGTGTAACCCTTTTGTTCCTGGATTCCGGAATCCAGGAACAAAAAAGGGCGCCATCC
>CAKUXT010000200.1 GCA_934700375.1 uncultured Bacilli bacterium
CTGTCTTTCATCATGATGCTTTTCCTTGTCTATTTTTCGATTGACAAGGTCAACAAGAACAATTCTGAGAACCTCTAAAGAAGCGAACTGAACGTTTCTCAGGAGGTTTTCTTTTCTCAGTATGAAGCAAAAAATCTCCTCCCTGCCATGGAAGCGACAAGCGATATTGTCACCAACAAACAGAACGATGTCAGAGTCACCTTCATCAGCGGCTCCGGAGAAGTCTTATACGATAACGACCGCTCCATCATCAACGAAAACCATCTTCAGAGACCGGAGATTCAGAATATTGGAACCATTTACTATCGCCATTCCGAATCTATGAATGTCGATATGATATATTTGGCATGCAAACTTGAACACTTATTTATCTATCTAAGAGTTGCTATGCCAATAAAATCCATCAATAGCATCATGAATCAGTTCATTCTCTATTCGACAATCATGATGGTCGGTGTCCTTGTCATCGCTTTTATTCTCGACTATTTCTTCATCAATCATGAGTTAAAACCTTTAAGAGAAGAGAGCATGAAATTGGCTAGAATCGTCTCTAGCGACAATATAGAAAGCGACAATGAAATCGAAAGCATTTCTGAAAGTATCACCAAAACAGAAATACTGATTCAGGAAAAGGTCGATGACCTGATCGACGAGAAGGAAAAGCTGAATTACATCATCAATACGATGAACCAAGGCATTATCATTCTCGATGCTAAAGAGAACATTCTTCTCATCAACTATTTTGCAAAGACGTTATTCTATTCTGCCAAATGCGATACATTGACATCACTGACGATCTCTCCTGAAATCCATGATGTCTACACCGCTTCATTGAATGACAAAGAAAGCAGCATCATCATGAAGCTCAACGGAAGAACCTTCCTGATTTCCTCTCACCCCATCAAAGATGTCTGGGTGAAAGAGAATGAAAAAGGTGCTGCATTGTTATTAGTCGATATTACAGAAGAGCAGAGACTTGAGAGTGCAAAGAAAGACTTCTTTGCCAATGCAAGCCATGAACTGAAATCACCGCTCACCTCGATCTTAGGTTATACCCAGATGATCAAGGAAGGCTTTTTGACGGATAAGAAAGATGTCGATGATGCGTTAAGCAAGATTCAGTCTGAAGGAAAGAGAATGAACGAGATCATCATCGGTATGCTTGAACTTTCAAGACTGGAAAGCGAAGCGAAGAACAAGAGCGATGAAGTCACCTCATTGAATGAAGTCATTCAGGAAGAACTCGTTCAGTTCGATACGGAAATTGCAAAGAAGAACATCAAGATCGTAACTAGTGGCGACAATTTCCTTGTCAACATCTCAAAAGAGGATGTCTCATCCTTAGTGAAGAACCTCATTGAAAACGCAATCCGTTACAATAGAGATAATGGAACAGTCTATATTTCTTTGGACAAAGAACAGAACACATTGACCGTCAAAGATACCGGCATCGGTATTGCAAAAGAAGACCAGGATCGTATCTTTGAGCGTTTCTATCGTGTCGATAAGGCAAGAAGCCGAAAGTTAGGCGGTACTGGACTTGGTCTTAGCATCGTCAAGCATGTCTGCAACAATGACGGCATTCAGATCAAAGTCGAATCAGAGCTCGGAAAAGGAACTTCCTTCATTCTTACTTTCCCTGTTTTGCTTTCTTAGTTTGTTCTTTTCCTTGTTTTCCTTATAATATCTATCGTTATGAAAAAGTGTCCTTATCAGATTCTATATGAAGACGAGAACGTTCTTTCTGTCTACAAAGAAAGAGATGTCTTTTCTGTTGCGACAGAAGACATCAAAACAAGATATCAGAATCTCTTCTCTTACCTGAAAAGCTATGCAAAGAGAAAAGGTGAAGAAATCTACCTTGTTCATCGCCTTGATTATGAGACTAGCGGTGTCATGGTCTTTGCCAAAAACAAAGAGACACAGCGCTATTTGAAAGAATGTTTTGAAAGCCGTTCTGTCATCCGCCTCTATGAAGCTGTCGTCAAAGAGGATGTAAAAGAAGACTATCACATTCTCTTTACTCAGATGATCAAAGAGAATGCTTCCTATCATGTCAAAGAGGATGAAAAGGGAAAAGAAGCCATCACTGAAATCTATTATGGCAATAAGATTCAAATCGGTACTGCGTTAAGAATTCAGATACACACCGGAAGAAAGAATCAGATCCGTTTAGCACTACATTCTTTATCCTTGACATTGATCGGAGACAAGAGATATGCAAAAGATACTGCCAAGAGAATGTATCTGAACAGTTATGCTTTGATCTTTCCAAAATCCGATCTTCTGAAGGAAAACAGATTTATCTCCCCTTGCCTATGGCTTATAGACCCTATGTTCGATTATAATAACTGATTAGGAAGGTTTACACATGAAAAAGAACGCTGTCAGACGACTTGCACTCTGTGCCATCTTTGCCGCTTTATATGTCATCTTATGTCTTCTCGATATCAAAATTGGAAGAATCAAAATCACACTGGCTGCATTAGTCATCTATTTTGTCTGTTTTGCTTTTGATGCAAAAGACTGCTTTTTCTGCTGTATATTAGGTGTCTTTATCGATCAGCTCTTATATGGTCTTACCCCAACAACTGTCATCTGGATGCTTCCTCCTTTGATAAGACCGATTCTTATCGTTCCTATCAAAGCTCACTTTGAAAGACAAGGCACTTTGCTGGATCAGAAGAAAGTTTTGACGATTATACTCGTCATGATTGCTTCTCTTCTTACGACAGCTGCCAACACAGGCGCTTTATATCTGGATGCCCTTATCATGAAATATGATTTCAAAGCGGTCATGATCCAGAATGTCATCCAGGCTCTCATCACCATGGGAACAGGAATTGTTGAAGTCTGTCTTCTCTTCCCTGTGCTGAAGGCGTTAAGAAAGGCATCCTTTATTCCAAACGAACAAGAGGTCATGAAGAGAGCACTTCTTCATGGCACATTAAAAAACAAGAGAGCCTAAAAAAAGCTCTCTTTTTATGTGATAAACCTTCTTCAGTACTTTGCGCTTTTGTAGTATTTCTTCATAAAATTACTTTGCGCTTTTGCAGTAAAACCTGTGAATTATACCTTGCGCTTTTTACTGGAATGCATATATAATATAGGTGCTTAGTGTACCGCACCCCTGACATTGGACTTTAAATAGAACTATAGCACAACATTGGGACAGGCACAATGCTCCTGTTGC
>CAKUXT010000201.1 GCA_934700375.1 uncultured Bacilli bacterium
CTGGAGAATGGAATCGACATCGTTGGTGAACAAAGACATGATCTCGCCATGCGGATGTGTATCGAAGTAGGAGATCGGAAGAGACTGCATCTTTTCTGTCAGTTCGCTTCTGATCTGATAAAGGACTTTCTGTGTGAGATTGACCATGATCTCATTGTGGAATATGGCACAGAAGACGCCTGAGACATATAGACAGATGATTAGAATGATATCGTTGCGGAAGATGACAGAATACTGACTTGAAAGAAGTGCAGTGTCTGCGGAAGTGGAGAGGGCCTGAGCGTATTCTAATAAATGATCAGTGACAAATCCGCCATAATATGTACCTAGAATGTTGCATACACCGGTTAAAGAAGCTGTGATAAGAGCAAGAGCGAACCAGAAGGCATGCTTTTTGAAATAACTGACTAATCTTAACAGCGTCTTTGGAAGGTTATCAGCGCGTTTAGTGTTTTTCATTTAGCGTCCCTCCTGTTGAATGGAATAGATGTCCTGATAGATAGAATCATTCTCTTTCAGCCAGGCCCCTGTTCCGATATTGTTCACTTTTCCATCGTTAAGAACGATGATCTTATCGGCGTCATTGATAGCAGAGACCTTCTGTGAAATGATGATTTTTGTCATATGCGGAAGATTCTGTTTCAGATTCTGCTTCAGCCTGTTTTCCGTCACGCGGTCAAGAGCGGAGAAGGAATCGTCAAGGATGAGGATCTTTGGTTTTCTGAGCAGTGCTCTTGCGATGCAAAGCCTTTGCCTTTGTCCGCCAGAAACATTGTTTCCGCCCTGAGAGATCATTGTATCGAAGCCTTTGCTGAACGAGTTGACGATGACATCATAGCAGCATGCGTTTTTGCAGGCTTCGATGATTTCTTCCTCGCTCGCCTGAGGGTTGCCCCAGAGGAGGTTTTCTCTGACCGTTCCTGTGAATAGCCTTGGACTTTGGAAGGCGATTGCAATATTGTCGCGAAGCTCGCTTAAAGGATAATCCTTGATGTTGTTGCCGGATATCAGAATCTTTCCGTCTGTCACATCATAGAATCTTTCGATGAGATAGATCAGTGTCGATTTGCTGCTTCCGGTTTCGCCCAATATGCCGATAGTCTCGCCATCTTTGATATCGAATGAAATGTTGTCAAGAACATTTTCTTTCGCATTCTTGTTATATTTGAAACTGACATGGTCGAAAGTGATATCACCATTTGTTATCTTCAGCTTCGAATCTTTGTTCTCTTTGATTTCACTCTCTGAAGCGAAGACTTCCTTGACTCTTGTGATGGAAGCGCTGGCTCTTGTAAAAGACATGAAAACCATTGAGATCATCATCAGGGAAGTCAAAGTCTGTGTCGCATAGCTTAAGAAAGATGCGATGTTTGCAGCAGTATCTGCAGCAGAGGCTTCCGGATGCCAGTTGTTTAAAATACTGGTTCCGCCGACAAGCAGGATTCCGACTGTGCAGGCATAAGTCATGAACTGCATGATACCCATATTCAAAGCGATGAGGCTCAAAGCGGAATTTCCGATGCCCTTCACTTCTTTGTTGACTGTCGTGAACTTTTCAATCTCATAGTCTTTCTTGGCATTTGCTCTGACAAGCTTCATGGCTGTCAGAGATTCTTCCGTCGTTCTGTTGATGCTGTCCAAGGCTCCTTGCAGCTGATAGAACTTCTTTCTTGAGAGCATGACGATGACAGTAAGAGAAAGGGCAAGAAGCGGAATGACGACAGCAAAGACGACTGAGAGCTCTCTTGAAATGATGAACGAGAAGACTAAAGCGAAGATCAATTGGAAAGGAGCTCTGAGAAGCGGCCTCATCACTTGGCAGAAAGTGTCAGAAATGATTTGGACATCGTTTGTCATTCTTGTGATAAGGGAGTTGAGACGGAATTCATCCAGGTTGGAAAAGGAGAAGTCCTGGATTTTCTTGTACTCTTCTTTTCTTAGCTCATATCCTAGACCTCTTCCGGCTTTGGCTGTGAACTTGGCAGACAACAGTCCTAAAAAGAAAGAGCATACTGCAAAAGCGAGCATGATTCCGCCGACTGTATAGACAAACGGAGCGTCAAAACGATAGGTTCCGTCCTCTAATTTTGTCATGCCCTTCTTCAAAAGCAGGTTCATCAAAAAAGGCAATGAAATCTCTAAGAAGTTTTCGATGAGAATAGAAGCACAGGCGATGATGAAAGCTCCCTTATAAGGCTTTACAAATTTCAATAAATGGAATCTTTTCTTTTTAGTATTCATATACACCTCGTAATAATTTTTGCTTTAATACTTTCCGCTTTTGTGTGCCTAATGTCAATCGAAAAGAGGATGAAAACGATTATCATCTTTTTTTGTCAAGCATATTTCTAGTCCCTGCTTTTTTCTCATGGTATAATCGAAGCATAAATGGAGGTAGTTATTTATGACTGAAGCCGAATTAAAAAGATTAGCAGGTACTAAAACAGAAGCCAACTTGAAGGCCGCTTTTGCAGGAGAAAGCCAAGCTCACACCAAATATCGTTATTATTCCGAAGTTGCCGCTAAGGAAGGACACAAAGAATTCTCTGATCTTTTCTTAGAGACAGCTCTCAACGAAATGGAACATGCTGAACTCTGGTTCAAGTATCTTCACGACGGAAGCATCCCGACAACTGAGAAGAACCTTGAAGATGCAGCAGGCGGCGAAAACTATGAACAGACTGTCATGTATCCGGAATTCGCCAAGATCGCCCGTGAAGAGGGTTTCAATGAAATCGCTGCAAAGTTCGAACTTGTCGGAAAGATCGAAGCAAGACATGAAGCAAGATACAAATCTCTCTTAGAGCAGCTTCATACTGATAAGGCTGTTCTCAAGGAAGACGTCCTTGTTGTCTGGAAGTGCGAAGTCTGCGGCCATGTCCATGTCGGCAAGACTGCTCCGAAGGTCTGCCCTGTCTGCGGACACAAGAATTCTTTCCTTCCTTATGCTATGAATTACGAATTCAAAGCATAAGAGACAGAAAAACTCGATTGAATCGTTTCGGCCTGGATAGTTTTGTCCGGGCCTTTTCTGTTTTTGAACTGACAAAAGATAGTTTATGAAAATATTTTCATAATTTTCTATTAGTTTTCATACTAAGTGCAACACTAGGAGATTTCTTGAGGTGGGGTGCATTTTGTTTCGGTCCATGGACCGA
>CAKUXT010000202.1 GCA_934700375.1 uncultured Bacilli bacterium
TGATGGCGGATACTACAAAGCCTACTTGAATGACCTCTCTTCGATTACGACTATGAAGTCTTTCGCTGTTTCTAGATATGCTTCCCTTCTTGCTGCTTCCAATTTCACCGAAGAAGAGGCCTATACAAATGGTGCATGGGCTGTCAACCTCAAATCCAGCGGCGGATATTCTCTGATGTCCTTATTATGCTCTATCACTGGTTATTCTCAGCTTATCAACTATGAGTTCCATCTCTTCAGCGATGGATCCTTGAAGATGAACCTCCTCCACTACAAGGCAAATGACAAGGGCGGATATGCAACCGATGAAGACGGAAACAGAATCATCGAAACTGTCGCAACATTCACCTTCTCTGAAGCCGGTACAGCAAAAGAGACTGCAGTCGAAGCCAGATTTGCAAATGGTCTTGGCGAGAAATATGTTCCTAAGGAATTCAAATTGATGCAGAGCCGTCCTCTTACATTCGATGCTACATTGAAGCTTGTCGATAAGACGGGTGTCGAAGCGACAACTGTCGAGGGCAAATCCAAGATCATCATCAATGAAAATGCTGAGGAATATGATTCCTATGATGCAAACGGCACATTGACTTCACAGAGTCAGTACTTCAACGTAGACGGCATTGCCACGATGAAGTATCTCGCTGCCGATAATACAATCAAGTCCTTGAAGCTGACCTCCTCTTCTACCAAGAAGGATCTCAAATGGGCTGATGCAAAGTCTACTTATTCCTTCCTTCTCTCTGATCCTGCTTTGATTCAGGATCCCAACAACTCCAATTGCTATACCTATATCGATGGTATGAGTGCTGGTTCTATTGTTGATATGTTCTCTACCTTTATGACCAAATACGATTTATATGGAGAAGTCACTTCTCTTCGTTTCTTCAAGAATGCAGATGGTGTCATCGATTCTATCAAGGCCGTCTTAAGCGATGGCGGAATGGGCAACTTGAAGACACAGTTCCACTATGAGATCGATATCGCTATGTCTGTTGGCGAAGAAGTCAAGGTCGCCGAACCTCTCACTGCTGATGCAGATACTAAGACCAAGTTCGATGCTGCTTTAGCAAAGTTTGATGGAACACATAATGTCTCTATGACCTATGGTTCCAAGCGCGATGAAACCGCTGAGTTCAGCAATACTAGCGAGCAGGTTCTCTCTGTCGAAGGTGAAGACAAGCTTGATTCTTATCTTAACTTCACACTTTCTGGCGGAAAGATCAGTGATTTGAAGGGATATAAGGCCGATGGCGAGAATGGCTTCATTCCGTTCAAGAAGATCAGAAGCGGAACTGAAGTCCGTGCAACTGGTGCTGATAAGACTGATGTCAGCTTCAAGGATCTCTTAGGTTTCAATGTAGACAGCAACGTCTTCATCAAGAATGATGACGGAAGTTACACTGTCTCTAAGAAAGTCAATTATGAGTATCTTGACAGTTACTTACCCTTTGATGAGCTCTACAATGCCGGTAATACCTTGAAGTTCTTCTTCAATGATGCAGGTGATGCTATTGAAAAGGTCACCTATACGATCTCTTCCTCCTATTTCGGTGACAGCTTTGTCCAGTGGACATTCAAATACGGCGCTGATGTCACAGCAGATGCAGATTTCAGCGATAGTGTCAATAGCCTTACTGCCTTTGAAACACCGACTAACTGGAAGGATTACTTCAAGTGGGCAGTCGGTCTTACAGCCTATACTGATTACTATGCTGATATGGTCAAGTACTTCCGTTTTGCCGGCGATAAGTTCTATGCCGGAAAAGAAGAAAATGCTGTAAGAACAACAGCAGAAGCAGAAGCCTTGGTTGAAAAGCTTCCGTTTGTCTGGTATGCATACTATGAAACAAACGCCGCTTACATCTCCACTCAGAACTATTCTGACTTTGCCTACACCAAAGATGGTGTCGAAGGAAAAGCAAAGAGATTCACTATGTACATGTCAATCGACGGAAAAGCAGAGTTAAAAGCTGATTACTACACCAAGTATGTTGCTGAATTGGCAAAGAAAGGCTTTACCCTTCTTGCTGAAAAGGATCAGATTGCAACATCCCGTGCAAAAGCCATCAATGCAAATAGCATGTATGTCCAGTATCTCAATAAGGACAGCAACCTCCTTATTGAATTGGTTCCTAACTTCGAGAAGAGCAACAATTACATCTACATCACTGACTTAAGCGATTCTCATCTCACCTTCACCGCAAACAAATAAACTGACAATTCATTTCTATCCTTTTTAAAAAGCACCGCGTTTGCGGTGCTTTTCTGTGTCCTTTTCCTTGATTTATCTTTTTTTTGGTATACAATCAAGTAGACGATATTCTAAATCTGTTTAGAATATCAAAAAGCTATTCAAATCACTATATTTATCAAGAAAAAACAAAGAAAAATCTTTATTTGTATCCTGGTATACATGTATTTGACTAGGTCTCAGTCAATTCTTTCTGAATGACTGAAAAAGCTTTCATTCGATTTCTATTTTAGGAGGTATACCGAATATGAAATACAAAATCATTCTTGATTCCATGAGCAATTTAGTTCAGGGCGATAAGTTAGCAGATGATGTCGATCTTGATGTTGTTCCTCTTACGCTTCGTCTTAATGATGTCGATTATGTCGATGACGGCCATAATGATCTTTCTGAAATCATCCCGATGGTCTTAAAAGACAAGAAACTTGAATCTTCCACTTCCTGCCCTAGTCCTCAGGCCTTCCTTGACTGCATGAAGGGCGCTGACAAATACATCATCATCACACTCTCTCAGCGTGTCAGCGGATCTTATAATTCTGCCTGTCTTGCCAAGACCATGGCTGAAGATCCCTCTTCTGTCTTTGTTCTTGATTCCATGTCCGACTGCGGTGTCATCGAACTGATCGCCAGAAAAGCCATCGATCTCATCCACGAAGGAAAATCATTTGAAGAGATCTGCGATACGATCGAGAAATATCGTGAAGAAGTCAACATTCTCTTTATCGTCGACCGCTATGACACTCTCATCAGAAAAGGCAGAGTCAACAAGATTGTCGCCTCTATCGCTTCGATTCTTAAGATCAAACCCTTAGGCATTGCAAAGGGCGGTGAAATCCGTATTCAGGAGAAGGTCAGAACCTTAGAAGGAACAGTCAAGAGATTGATTGTCAACAT
>CAKUXT010000203.1 GCA_934700375.1 uncultured Bacilli bacterium
CGATATCTCTGACCTTGATGATGATTTCAGAGGAGGTATCAGAATCGCCTAAGTTGGCATAGATGAGACATTCGCTTCCCAATTCCTCAAAGTGAGAAATCTTGACCTTGATGGCACCAGGTGTCGTTTTGTCGACAAGGGTGATGTTCTCACAGCGGACACCGAGTTTAAGCTCATGTTCTCCATCGAGGTACTGCGGAAGTGCCTTGATGAAATAGTTATAGGATAAGACGATATCCTGGTTGTTCTCAGTAAGATGAAGTGTGACCTTCTCTCCTTTTCTGAGAAGTGTGCAGTCGAGGAAGTTCATCTGAGGAGTTCCGATGAATCCGGCGACGAAGACGTTCTCAGGATAGTTGTAGAGGTTCTTCGGTGTATCGACCTGCTGAATTCTACCGCCTCTCATGACAACGACACGGTCGCCTAATGTCATAGCTTCTGTCTGATCGTGTGTGACATAGATGAAGGTGGTCTTCAGTTTTTGGTGAAGTCTTGCAATCTCGGTTCTCATCTGAGCACGGAGCTTAGCATCGAGGTTGGAAAGAGGTTCATCAAGAAGCATGACCTTCGGATCTCTTAAAATAGCACGGCCTAAAGAGACTCTCTGTCTCTGACCGCCGGACATATTTCTCGGCTTTCTGTCCAAGTATTCTTTGATGCCTAAGATCTCACTGGCCCAAAGGACCTTTTCCTGAATGATATCTTCGGGAACATGTTTGATTCTAAGACCGAATGCCATGTTTTCATAGACGGTCATATGAGGATAAAGCGCATAGTTCTGGAATACCATTGCGATATCTCTGTCCTTCGGTTCCATATCGTTGACGATATTGGAATCGATGTAGAGTTCACCGGCTGTGATATCCTCAAGACCGGCAATCATACGTAATGTCGTGGATTTTCCGCATCCGGAAGGTCCGACAAAGACGATGAACTCTCCGTTTTTGATATCCAAAGAGAAGTCGTTGACGGCCTTTGTTCCGTTGGGATAGACTTTGTAAATGTGTTCAAGTTTCAGATTAGCCATAATCTTGTTCTCCTTTATTCTTGACTGAGTACGGCAATTGCGTACGAAGGAAGAATGAGCTTGTTATCTTTTAATGTAGCGTATGTTTTCTTATCGGCTGTCAGCACATATTTGACTTTGTAGTCGTTCTGAACTTCGTATTCTTCTTCGCCCAAAGAGGAGAAGTTGAAGAGAAGCTTATATGATTTGCTCTGATATTTCTTTTTGATCGGCAAGATATTCTTGCTCGGTGTATTCAGCAATTTCGTATCGTATTCATCTAAGGTATCATCCATTTCACCTCTCTGGATGAAAGGATAGCTGTTTCTCATCTGATTGACTTCTTTGACATAGTTGAGAATGGAATCATTGTCACTAAGCTGTGTCTTCATGGCAGGATAGGTCTGATTCTGCTTATAGGAATGTTCGACATCACGGCATTCCATTTCGTGAGTCTCATCATCCCAGTAGTAATGGGTTCGATAGGAAGAATCTCTGTAATCTCCGTTAGGAAGATTGGTGCTCGACATACCGATCTCATCACCATAATAGTGGAATGTACTTCCTTTCAGCATTCCTAATAATCCAAGCACGAACTTATTCTGATACATGAAGTTCTTGCTGAAGGACAGTCTTGCCAAATCGTGATTGTTCAAGAAGGGGGCAGGAATGTGTTCCTTGCAGTCTTCTTCCATGCCTAATGCATTTCTATAATAGACTCCCTTCATTCTTCCTTCATTGTTGCAGGAAGAGAAGATGAATCCATCAGAACCGGAGGCAGGGAAATAGAAGTAGGAATCAGCAGTGCTTTCGTAGAATTTGCTGATGACAGCGTTGCTGTCCCAGCATTCTCCGACAAGATATCCGTTCGGATTGTTGTCTTTTACCATCTTGTTGATTCTAGTTAAGATTCTGACATTGCTGTCATTATCTCCAAGCTCATAGTATTTCACGGCATCGAGACGGAAACCATCGATATTGATGTCATCTGCCATATAGAAGTCGATGACTTCTTTGATCTTGGTGTAAGTGAACTCGCTCTTGAAGTTGAGTTCAGGCATAGCGGAAGCGAAGTTTCCTTCGTAGTAGAAGTCATTTTCGCCGGCCTTGTAATATTTCTTGCCGGATTTATCGGCTTCTTCCAAGGAATCATAGAAGACATAGAGGGAAGCATAGTTCTGTTCTTCTTCCGTCAATGTCTGATTCATAGTCTGTTTTCTTTTTGCAAGAAGAGCCTGATTGAACCAGTCATTGTAGTATCCTGTGTGATTGAAGACGCCATCAAGAATCACCTTGATGTTTCTTTTGTGTGCTTCTTTGACAAGATTCTTTAAGTCATCCATCGTACCGAAAGTCTGATCGATGCGGAAGTAATCCGTCGTATCATACTTATGATAGGACGGAGAAGCAAAGATAGGAGTGAGCCAAATACCGGTATAACCGATAGAGGAGAGATAATCCAGCTTAGCTGTAATTCCGTTTAAGTCTCCGACACCATCGCCGTTGCTATCTGCAAAGGAGGCGACGAAGATCTCATAGTAATTGCGATAATTGTCATCGATGATGTTCTCCTTCAGCTCTTCATTGACAAAACTGTCTTTTGGCTTTGCCTCTGTGTCTGAACTAGGAGAAGTCGATTGAGTAGATTCTGTTACATTGTTGCCATTACAGGAAGCAAGAAGTGTTAACAGTGTGAGAAATATGATACCTTTTTTCATAGTTTAACCTTTGACTGCGCCGCCAGTGATACCTTCGACATAGTACTTCTGCAACCAGAAGAAGAGAATCATGATCGGAATGGAGACGAAGACTCCGCCTGCACAGAATACAGTGAAGTATTCAGCTTTTGTTTCAAGCGTTGTAATCATCTTCTGCATACCGACTGCGACAGTTCTTGCTGTATCAGTTCCGCCAGCAAGATAAGAAGGAAGCATGAAGTCTCCCCAAGGAGCTGTGAAAGTGATAAGAAGCGTATAGACGATAATCGGCTTAGAGAGCGGCATAATGACTTTGAAGAAGATCGTATTCTTGTTGGCGCCGTCGATCATAGCGGCCTCATCAAGAGATTTAGGAATCGTATCGAAGAAACCTTTGGCGATGTAATACTGC
>CAKUXT010000204.1 GCA_934700375.1 uncultured Bacilli bacterium
GGAGAATGTAGTCAAGTCACTAAGAGGAGCATCTTTCTCTGCGTACATTTTCCCTTTGATCGCATATCCATTCTTGAACTTCTCAGCCAGGGCAAAGTAAACACCGATTGAATCGTTTTCCATCTTTCCGTCGCCATAAGGAAGAGTAATACGATACTCGCTTCCTCCGCAGCCTGTCAGCATCATAAGCGAAAGCAGAAACAAACTTGATTTTTTCATAATAGTCATTCCACCTTTCAATGAATTAACGGCACTAATATTTTACGATATCCGCATACAGCGATAAATCGTTTTTTTATTTGTCAAACCAATAAATATACTTATCCTTCACTCGTAGATAATCATATAGAGTAAAGTCATCAAGAGACAGTCCATTGATTTCTACCACATGGCCTTTTGTATTATCGCCGATCAATCCGACACGGCTATGATTTTTCAGAATCTCTTTTGCAGTTTCTTTCAGATCATTCAAATCACCTGTATCAATATCGATCCATTCTTTGTCATTCTTGTCTTCTCTTTCGATATATTCCTTTGTGTTTTCAATGACAGATGCTATGAATTCGTCCTGAGAAAAGATTTTGTTTTCTTTTACGCTTCTTATCGTTCTCTCATTTCCGGCATTATCGATATATTTCTCATCGTAAGACATCAGGCGAAAACGAGAATCCAGATAAAACTTCTCGTCTTCGTTCAGACCAGGATGATATAAGAAGAAATCATTGAAAAGATGATAGATCTCTGTCTTCATGAATTTCTTATAATGGCCTTCGTATTTTCTTTCTTCTTCATAATACTCTTTTGCATATTGCTGATATAGAATTGCTAAACCCTGTGTCATTTCATAATAGCCCTCAGAAAGAAGCAGAGAAGCACAGTCTTTAATAGATTTGTCTCTGATTTCTTTTCCAGCTTTCAGATATTCTTCCAAAGTGGTGTACTTCTCATTCCGCAAAGAACCGACACTTAGACAGTCATATAATGAAACACCATAAAAAGAGTAGCCTAAGCCGGTTGGATAATTGATAAATTCAACCTCATTCTCTTCAGAATCAAAAAGAAGAATGCTACAGGGTTCTTTCAGTTTTTCGTTCATGTAAGTATTATACACAAACCCAAAACCATCAAGAACAGCATTCTTCTTTTTAATTGTTTTAATTTTAGAACTTTTTGACGAAAGAGCGTCTTCTCTTATGCTCTCTGCTTTCGAAATGATTCCACATGTTTCTAATAGCAACGTTATCTTCAAGATTGAGATTGGTTTCAAAATGATCGAAGTTCTTATACGTGCTGCAGAGCTTTGCGACTTCCGAAACAAAGACACCAGTAATGCCGCTGTTTCGATATTCTTTTCCGACAGCGATAAGACCTAAATCGACCGTCTCCGGATTCTTAATAAGTCTGATAAGACGATAGATGCTGAGCGGATAAAGATGACCGTTGCTCTTTTTGACAGCCTTTCCGACACCCGGGAAGACAAGAGCTAATGCGACGACTTTGTCATTATTGTCGACAATGAAGAAGACTTCCTTCAAATCGATGATAGGATAAAAGGCTTTCATGACTTCTTTTCTTGTCTTATCCGTGAACGGGACATAACCATATAAGTCGCTGTAGGCTTCCGTGATGCAATCGAAGAATCCGTCGCCGTATTTCTTCAGAAATTCTTTCTTTGAATACTTAGAAGTATCGACCAGTGTCAGGTTGTTCTTTTTCAGAATGTGATGAGCGATGAATTCAAATCTCTTAATTCTCTTATCGGAAGGATTAGGAAGTTTGATTGCACTTTCAACCCAATCGACTTCTTTGACAAAACCTTTGTCTTCGATCAGTTTCTGATAATAAGCATAGTTATACTGTTCTTCAAAGGTCTTCTCATCGAATCCTTCGATGAGAAGACCTTCTCTTTCAAGATCCGAATAACCTAAAGGCCCGCAGATGGTATCCATACCTCTTTCTTTTGCCCATTTTTCGACAGCATCGAAAAGGGCTCTGGAGACATTGACATCATCAATCGCATCAAAGCGAGTGAATCTGACTCTCTTCTCATTCCATTTTTCATTATATTGCTTTTGGATGATCGTCTGAATTCTTCCGACGACCTTCTTTCCGTCATACGCCAAGAAGAATTCGCTTTCGGTAACGTCCTCGTATGGTGACTTACGTTTCAAAACGTTCATCTCATCTCCATAGAAGCAAGGAACAAAATACTTATTTCCTTTATATAGCTTGAGTGGGAAATTGATAAATGCTTTTCTTTGCTTATGTGTTTGTACAGTGGTAACAGTTATCATGGTGGGCTCCTAGAATATGTTAAGAGTTTAACATATTCCAAGCGAAAATGTTTACTGAACAACAAAGTTTTCGAACATTTTGTCCTTATTTATTCAATTTTTCCGTAAGCGACAGGTAAGAAACAATGCAAAGAGCAGCTGTCTATCATAGAGTAGGCACCAAGGAAAGTGTTGCGCTGATCACCTTTTTCAAAAAGTCATCGTGGACCTTTCCCATCCTTGCAATGACTCTTCCTTTTGATATCCATCTAACGTTGTCAACGATAATTCCGGTGTTCTGCTGGAATCCATCAGCTGTTGTTCCGTCAAGGATATCATCAAAATTATGCCCGTACTTCTTTGTCGAACATGGAGCGACAAGCATAAATGCTTTTCTTTGTGCCAGTACGACACAAGGATGCGGAAATGACAGTTCAAATCCGAAATTCATCGCACCAAAGTCGCAGTAAAGTATGCTACCAACATCATAGTTTTCGTATAAAGGATTGTCTCTATCATCCTTTACCCAATGATCAATGTGGTTGATCATCTGCGACAGCTCGAAGCTTGTCGCATTCTGGCAATATATCTTCAGCGCTTCTAATGATTCTTGGAAATAAAGCTTCAGCTTCAGATTTTCCAATCCCTTATCACGCTTCCCATCTTTGATTCGTCCCAGATTTTCGACTTCTTTCCTATTGATCTTATTCATGTTTTTTCTCCTTCACTAAAATATATGTACGGAGAAAACAAAAACAAAAGAGACTTGTCAATAATTCTGTGTAAATCTTTGTAATGCAAATGACTTCATCATTGTCATCAATCCGTATCGTCTT
>CAKUXT010000205.1 GCA_934700375.1 uncultured Bacilli bacterium
ATAGCGACTCACAAAGCGTAAACCGGTGACGGAGCGTGAAAAGAAGTGATAGCGAAATCGTAGCCCTACGAACAGAAATGTGATACCAAGGCGCTTTGGACGGGTAAGTTGGCACGAAGCAACAAAGCCCAAAAGACAAACGTAACTCCATGGCGTAAATCACAAGGGTAGACGAGGAAAGAGCTTTGACTTATCCCATGAGGCCTCATACAGGGTAACACCTAGAAAATCGAAGTGTGAGGGGTCAGCAGAGGTCATAGTACCTAGAAATAGGGAAGGGCCGAACAATCCGATTTGTCGAATCGAATGTATGTTCCATGCTGGAGTCCGACATCGGTCACAAATCAAGGCGTATCCTTGGTGAAGAACATAAGAAATATAGGACAACCTACATGGATGCGGAAAGGAGAAAAGACAACAGACAATGTCTGAATTAGGATTGAACCGCCCATTGCCGAACGGCATGATGGGTGGTGTGAGAGGTGATGGAAATTGAAGATTTTCTTCAATTTCCTAGCCTACTCGATTGAAATCGTTTTACAAATGCGATTTTTTTGCATTGTATTGATTAAGGAATTATGATCCCGACTTTTGCAATCAGTCGCATTAGTTTGAATAGTAAATATTTTGAAACTTAATTAGTAAATCAATAGAAGAAGTACAGACTTATATTAATAATTCTTATTGTCTAAACCAGTACCTATAAAAGGAACTTTAAAGAAATCTTTATAATTCTTTCTAATGATATAATCGATATAGTTTCCAATCATTAATGCATAAACATAATAGCCCATCGCATTAGGATGAAATCCCATTGCAAATTTTTCTCGTGCTTCTTCATCATAGGCTGGACCATATGTTGTTATATCTATCAAGAATGTATTAGTAAACATTTTTGTTACTTTTTCCATTTCTTTTGCGACATATTTTGATGCTTCATCTTTTTCTTTTGAAAGATGATCGATTTGCATGGAAACCAAAAATATAACTGAGTCTTTTTCTAAACTTTTGAGTTTAGTGATAACCTTTCCCATATAGCCAAAATAAGTGTCAGGATTGAGAGAAGGATTATCAGCATTAATATCTTCAGCAGTTCCGATCTGTTGTTTGAACAAGTATATATCATTATTTCCTAAATCGATAATATAAGCTTGCTTCTTTTGCCAAAAATTGTTTTTATCAGCCCATGATTCATAAAATTCTTTAAGAGTCATTCCACCTCGAGAATAATTAGAATAATTAGTTCCTGTCATTCTTTGAAGAATAGCCGGCCATGAATATTCATAAAAATCATGATAAGTAGTCTGACCGTTTTCATCTGTAGCTTCAAATTCGCCACTTGAAAGCGAATCTCCGATTACTCCAACATCCTTGAATATCGAAGCAAACCCACAATTTTCTTTAATGTTTTCAAGTGGTTTTTCATCCGTTTTATAATTAAATATTTGTTGATTCATTTTTAACATCCTTTTTATCCCATTCTTTTCCAGTAACTTTCGATAAATCTAAGCCTTTCGTTTCACCTACGAATTTGAAAATCATAATTGTTGCTCCTATTAATCCAGGTATGGTTAAACATAAGTAGAAGTATCCAAACATACTGCTTGGAATAAATGGAACTATAGCCATTGAAATGATTGATGCCAATCCTCCAACAACTCCATTCAAAAGTGTATTGATAACTGTTACTGATGAACGTAAATTCGTAGGGGCTGATTCAGAAAACATAATCGATCCAATAGTATCTCCGGCTCCCCAATAGCACCCCATAAATCCTCCGATAGCAAAGCCAGTAAGATATGGTGTCCACGAAAGCATAGAAGAAGCAATAAATAACGAGTAGCAGCAAATAGAAGAGATGCCCATTGCTATAATAGTCGGTTTTCTTCCGAATTTATCTGAAACGAAACCGCTGATTAAAGTGGCAAGAGCATTGCCAACCGGGTATAAATATAGCGCATAGGTAATTTGTTCTTCACTCATGCCTGCGCTTTCTTTCATGACTGTATTATATGTTGCAGTAGCTAATGAGGCTAAATAGAAGAAAGTACAGGCAATGATCAAGCAACGAAGCTGACGATGCTTAAAAGAAAATTTAAGAGCATTTATAATGCCGCCTTGAGCATTGTTCATTTTTTCTTCTTTAGATTTTCTTTCTCTCTCTTCTAAAGGGGTTTTTAAATATTTAATTCTGTTTTCTAAGAAAACATGGGTTTCCTTAGCGCATAAAAGAGCCAGAAAAGAAAGTACAAATCCAATTATTGCAGGAACTAAATAAACCAAATGCCATCTTCCACTTACATTTTTCATTAAAGTCTCTCTTAGAAGCGGAACAAGAAGTGTTCCGAGAATAGCAATGGCTTTAGTGATCGAATAATTTCTTGCTCGATTTTTCTCGCTGGAACATTCAAGAATATATACAGCTTGCATATCGTGCGAAACCATGAATCCCATTAATGTTCCACCGATCATATATACGACTATATCTTGTGAAAGATAAACAATAAACAATCCTAGAGCCATGCAGAAAGTATTTAAAACCAAGAAAGGTTTTCTTCCATATTTATCAGCAAGAGGACGATATACAACCATTAATAATGATATTGGATAAGTGATAAAGCCTAAAGCAGAAAATAAGGAAAGTCCTTCACCATAAGTCATTCCTTTTTTGTTCACGAAAAATTCATTGACAATATTACTTTGGAATTGAATGGAAATGGTAGATGCGATCTCATCAGTTATGAATACTAAAGAAAGTATCATAAACAGATAGATTAGGTAAAATTTGTTTTCTTTGAATTTTACCTGCCTTTCTCTTCTGACTAATTCCTTAGCCTCACGCTGTTGTTTCTTTTCAATCTTTGTTTGATCCATGATTTTTACCTCCAAATTGGAAATTGAATACTAAATAATTTTTTGTCATGTCGGGAGAAACTCCCAAGTCTTCACGCAATTCGTTCAATAAAGATAAAAATTCATCAGAAGTGTACCGCACCCCTGACATTGGACTTTAAATAGAACTATAGCACAACATTGGGACAGGCACAATGCTCCTGTTGC
>CAKUXT010000206.1 GCA_934700375.1 uncultured Bacilli bacterium
GCTCTCTTCCTGATGCCTTTGTCACTACTGGAAAATATGATGAGAATGATTTCTCAAAGTTAAAAGAAATCTTACCAGATGATTATCAAGTTGATAGCAGACTTTATCTTCCTTCTAAAATCGGAAATCATGATGTCTATGCTGTGATTGTTGATCACATTCCAACATTGTCTCATCCTTATGGTGAAGGAAAAATCAGTGAAACGACTACCGATGATTATTTTGCATTCCTTGATGATGGTTGGGAGAAAAAAGACCATCAGACAACCTATGAAAGATATAACCTCGATGATGACTTTGTCTTGTCAATCGATATCTCATCCTTCAATTTCACAGATGATGCTGACTCCTTGTCCAGTCCCCTTTTATTAAAACGGGACGGACAGAATATATTCAAAAAAGGAAACCTACAGCTTACGATGCAGGTGACTGGATTCATGGAACATCCAGAGAATATAACCAAGGCAAATTACAATCCTGCAGTATGTCTTATTTCGTATTCGATGTTTCAAAAATCTATCAACGCCTTATTGGAGAAAAACTTTACGGGTTTTGGAAAATCTTTGATCAGCATCTACCTTGATCGATTCTTCGGAAACGGATTTCTTAGAAATGATAAGCAGACCTATTTCAATCAGTATTTGATAAAGACACCGGATGGTGTTCTTCCTAAAGAAGAGGTCAATAAGATACGTTCTTACTTCAATGGCAAAGAAGACAACAATCTTCTTCTGCTGACAACAAAAGAAGAAATGCCATTCTTTCTGACTGTCCACGCAGACAGCACACAGGCTAGACAGTTTACCTATGTCTTTCCTTTTGTCTTCTTCTTTGTCGCAGTCCTTGTTATTTTGACAACATTGTCCCAGCTGATTCTAAAAGACCGAACTCAGATAGGAACATTGAAAGCGTTAGGCTTGAACAATCATGAAATCCTGTTCAATTACATCGCCCTTACATCCATTCTAGTATTGCTTGGAACTGTTCTTGGACTGATTATAGGCCCGCTCCTTGTCCCCTCTATCTTAGGACAGAAATATGCGATCCTTTATTCTCTTCCTAAGCGCAGCTATCATTTTCCTTGGTTATTCGGTATGCTGACGACAATCGGCTTTTTGTTAATAGCTGCATTAGTAACTTATATTGTTGCACGTTCCGAACTGAAACTGAAACCGGTTGATTCGATGAGACCGGTCGTTCCGAAGATCAAAAAGAGAAAAAAGAGCGAGAAGTCGACAAAGAACGTTATCCTGCTCTCTGTCAAAATGGCGTTTAGAAATCTAAGGCTTGATAAATTCAGATCATTCATGGTCATCATTGGTATTCTAGGATGCACAGCTCTTCTTGTATGTGGATTCGGAATTGAGGATACAGTCAATTACGGAATCGGAAACGATAGAGATATCTTCCTAAACAGCGATATTGTTCTGACACTGAATGAACCTGTACATGATGAAACGATTATCAATGATCTGATGACAATCGATGGCATTGATAGCATCGAACCTTATCGCCGAAGGGAAATGACGTATTACAAAGAAGGCGGAAATCAGACAACAAAAGTTCTTTACATCCTGTCGAAGAAAGACTCTTCTCTTGGAATGGAACTTCCTAAAGATGGCATCGCAATCAGCCAGAAGATTGCAAGAACAATTCAATGTGAACTCGGAGATGAGATTGTTATCGGAAGCGGTTTGAAGCAGAAGAAAGTCAAAGTCACCAAAATCTTCAATGCATTCTATTACAACTGCGGAATTCTGCCCTACAACAGTCCGCTATTAGATGATGAAGAAAGAGTGTTCAATGGCGCATGGATCAATGTGAAAGACAAGAAACAGGCCGATGAGATTGCAGATACCATAAAAGAAAACGTCCCTAATGTCTCCTCCTCAGTTTCAAGCGATGGCTTTACCATTCAGATACAGAATGTCATGTCTGGTATCCTGATGATGACAAATGCAGTCAAAGTATTTGCGATATTGCTTGCCCTTGTCACGCTGTATAACCTCGCCTTACTGACTTATCGACAGCGACTAAGAGATATGTCGACTTTAAAAGTCTTGGGCTTCAGAAAACGAGAAATCGCACTGACTTTGCTTACAGAAAGCATGGTCCTGACCTTTATCGGCGTCATCTTCGGCTCACTGCTTGGTTATCCCTTCATGCTGGCGGTATTGAAAACGAATATCGTCGAACTGGTCGAATATTTGTTCCACATCAATTTTGTCTCATACATATATTCCTTTATCCTGAACTTCATCGTCGCATTCCTCATCAACCTTTACTTCGCTTATCATACAAAGAAGATCAAAATGGTCGAGTCGCTTAAAAACGTCGAATAGAAAAAGCCTTGCGCCGCATATTGGCACAAGGCTTTTATCATTCGATGATTCCGACTTTCTTATAGATGTAATCGACGCTTTTCAGATAAGGATCGTATGTGAAGCAGGACTGAATCTCATCAAGAGTGAGATGCTTTCTGACTTCCTCATTGCTTTCGATGTTCTTTTTGAAATCAGTATGATTCAACGCACTATCCATACTGGAAGGCTGAATCAGATCATAGGCGTTTTCTCTTGTCATGCCTTTTTCGATCAGGGCAGTCAGGACGCGGGAAGAGAATATTGCATTGTTAGTCAGATGAATGTGCTTCTCCATCATTTCAGGGAAAACAGTAAGATTTCTGATGATCTTTGTCATTCTTTGCAAAGCATAATCAGCAAGTTCAATCATATCGATGAAGGATACTCTTTCGACACAGGAATGTGTCAGATCTCTTTCATGATACAAAGCGTTATCCTCTAATATTGGGAAGAGATATCCGCGGATGATTCTTGCGCATCCAGTGATGTTTTCGCTGGCAATCGGATTTCTCTTCTGCGGCATCGCAGAAGAGCCCTTCTGACCTTTTGAGAATCCTTCTTCGACTTCATGGATTTCACTTCTGGAAAGGTTTCTGATTTCAACAGCGATTTTTTCCAAAGTGGAGGCGAGTATCGCAAGTGTACAAGCATAATGCTCGTGACGATCTCTAGAGAGGACCTGAGTAGC
>CAKUXT010000207.1 GCA_934700375.1 uncultured Bacilli bacterium
GCTATATAGTTATAACGACGTTCCTATTCGGGACTTTCACCCTTTAGATATATGACATGCCCGTCACACAAATAAAAATAGAGGCGCCGTTTTGGTGCCTCTATATTGAGGATAAAATCAATCCACTTCTCTGATGCTGACGAAGATATTGCCAGATTCTTCATAGATGGAGAACGGTTTTCTTCCGTCTTTTGGTGTGACTTTATATTCAATCAGATCAGCAACATAGAATGCTGCACAAGTTCCCTCTGTTACAGTGATATCTTTGTGATATCCGAAGAAGCAATTGGATATTTCTTCTTTTTTGCTGTAGGAATAGAGTTCAGTACCTTCACACTGATACGACTTTTTGACAAATTTTCTACTGTAGTTTCCAGTGTACTGACTGAATAAAATCATTTCCTTTTCTGTAAAAGGACAGTCTTTTGTAAAGAACAGAGGTTCTACAAATTCCCAAGACGGATAAACACTGATGGAATCAAATGCCTTTGCAGACATTGTAGGAGTGAGTTGAGCAATCCTCTCTTCTTTGAGGCAATCTCCTTTTACGATGTCATAGTCATCAGTTATCGGCTTGGTTTCACATGAACATAAAGATGACAGTGCCGCAATTCCTAATAGTAATTTGGATAATCTTCTTTTCATAATGAACTCCTTGTTATATTTCTATGAGTTCATGCTTTTTGGCAATTAGGCTGTCACAAACAGAGCTGAGAGACAAAAATGCTGCCATTGATAAAGAAAGCATTTCGTGTTTTCCATTGTTCATTATTATAGTAAAGTTAGGAATTTCAAGGTGAAATGATGTTTTGAGATAAAGAACGTGGCTCGAATCCAGTCTGTAAAACAATAATATTCAAGAGAGGATAATACTGTTCAGATTTAGCTTTGAAAAACAATACAATTTCAAAAATTAGCACTTGACACTTGAAATTGCTAATTTTGCACTTATAATAATCATAGTCGATGAAAAAAGACAAATATCGGAGGTCAAAAATCAAATGATTAAACCATTGAGAGATTATGTTGTTTTAGAGAAGATTCCGGAAGAAAAGAAAGTCGGAAGCATCATTATTGCTACCAGCCATGAGAACGAATCTGCTCTTGCTATGGTCGTTGCTGTCGGCCCTGGATATGTCGATAAAGACGGACATGAAATCAAAGTTGAAGCTCATGTCGGAGATAAAGTAATTTATAAGAAGTATTCTACAACCGATTATGAAGAAAACGGCAAGAAGTGGATGCTGATCAAGGATCAGGACATCCTTGCTGTTGTTGACTAATAATAAGGAGAATCATCATTATGGCAAAGAAAATCACATACGGAAAAGAAGAGAGAGACAATATGCTTAAGGGTGTCGATGCCCTTGCCGATACTGTCAAACTTACATTAGGTCCTAAGGGAAGAAACGTCGCTCTTGATAAGGGCTATGGTGCACCGACCATCGTCAATGATGGTGTTTCTATCGCTCGTGAAATCGAATTGGCAGACAAAGAACAGAACGCTGGTGCAAAGCTTGTCTATGAAGTCGCCAACAAGACAAATGATGTCGCAGGTGATGGTACAACCACTGCAACAGTTCTTGCTCAGGCAATGATCCACAATGGATTCAATGCTGTCGATAAGGGCGCAAATCCTGTTTTGGTCCGCTCTGGTATCGATAAGGCTGCCAAGGCTGTTTCCAAGATGCTTCTTGAAACATCCAAGCAGATCACAACTAGTTCCGATATCGCTTCTGTCGCTTCCATCTCTGCTGGAGATGCTGAAATCGGCAATATCATTGCTGAAGCTATGGATAAGGTCGGAAAAGATGGTGTCATCACTGTCGAAGAAGGAAAAGGTTTTGATACTACATTAGATGTTGTCCAGGGTATGCAGTTCGATAAGGGCTATGTCTCTCCTTATATGGTAACAGATAGCGAGAAGATGGTCGCTGAACTTGAGAACGCCTACATCATGGTTACTGACCAGAAGGTCAGCAATATCCAGGATATCCTTCCGATGCTCCAGGCTGTTGTCGAAAGCCATAGACCTTTGCTCATCATTGCTGATGATATTGATAATGATGTCTCCTCTACTTTGATCGTCAACAAGCTCAGAGGTACATTCAATGTTGTCGCCGTCAAGGCTCCTGAATTCGGTGATAACCAGAAGAACATCCTTCAGGATATTGCTATTATGACCGGTGCTAACTTCTATTCCAAGGATCTCAGCATGAACCTCAAGGACATCTCTATCAATGATCTTGGTTCTGCTAAGAAGGTCAGAGTCACCAAGGAGAACACTACAATCGTCGATGGTGCAGGTGAAGCTTCCATGATCGCTGATCGTGTCAATGAATTGAAGAGCCAGGTCGAAGAGACCAAGTCCGATTATGATAAGAAGAATCTCCAGAAGAGAATTGCAAAGCTCTCTGCCGGTGTTGCTGTCATTCGTGTCGGTGCTTTGACTGAAACCGAAATGAAGGATAAGAAACTCCGTCTTGAAGATGCTATCAACGCAACAGCAGCTGCCGTTCAGGAAGGTGTTGTCGCTGGTGGCGGTATTGCTTTGATGAATGTCTACAAAGCTTTGAAGAACAACCTTAAGGATGAAAACGCCGATGTCCAGAAGGGTATCGATGTCGTTCTCAATTCTTTGACTGCTCCTTTGTATCAGATGTCTGTCAACGCCGGATTTGATGGCGATGAGGTCATCGATGCTTCCGAGATCAGAAATGATACTCTTGGCTTTGATTCTAAGACCGGCAAGTGGGTTGATATGCTTGCTAACGGAATCATCGATCCTACCAAGGTCACAAGAACTGCAGTCATCAACGCTGCTTCTATCTCTGCTTTGTTCATCACGACAGAAGCTGTTGTCACTGAACTTCCTAAACCTGCTGCACCGGTTGCCCCTGCTGCTGGCGAAATGGATTACTAAATCAGAAAATAAGATGATCGGAGACAGGAAATCCCCTGTCTCCTTTTCTTTGTGTGACGGGCATGTCATATATCTAAAGGGTGAAAGTCCCGAATAGGAACGTCGTTATAACTATATA
>CAKUXT010000208.1 GCA_934700375.1 uncultured Bacilli bacterium
ATAGTCAAATCATTGAAAAGACAAGCGAACAATGCTATCTTACCGGTAAGTGTTGCACTTAGGTAGATAACTAATACCATTCTTTCATTTCGGCTATAAGAAAACGAAGAAAAATATGCTAGAATTAAACCATGAGTGAAATCATTGCTATTACAAATCAAAAAGGCGGAGTAGGAAAAACTACGACCGCATATAACCTCGCTGCTTCTTTGGCCCGCTATAACAAACGGGTTCTTTTACTGGATATGGATCCGCAGGGAAACTGTTCCCAGGCTTTAGGCATCGATCCTACATTGAGCAAAAGAACCATGAGCGAACTGCTCCTTAAAAAAAGCGACCTCAAGCACTGCATCAGAAAAACAAATTTCGAAAATATATCGATCATCTCTGCCAATCTCACTTTGGCGATGGTGGAGAGCACGCTTCTTACTCAGGGCGAATGCTCGACCAAACTGCTGAAGGAGATACTCAACGCAAAAGAGCTCAATCTTTTCGATTATGTCCTGATCGACTGTCCGCCTTCTTTAGGCTTTCTGTCGCTGAATGCGTTGAATGCATCCGACTGCATTCTGATCCCCGTCCAATGCGAATACTTCGCACTGGATGCTTTGGCTCAGCTTCTTTCGACTTTGTACAACGTCCAGAAAAAAGACAATCCGGAATTATCCATCTTAGGTATTCTTCTTACGATGTATGATCCGAGAACCAAGCTTTCGATCGATATTGCAAAAGAAGTGAGAACGAACTTCAAAGATCACGTCTTTTTGACAACCATACCCAGAAACGTTTCCATCCCCGAAGCGATTGCAAAAGGAATGCCCGTCAACCATTTTCGTCCGCAGAGCGCGGGTTCTCTGACTTATTTGGCTTTGGCTAGAGAGGTGATTGAACGTGTCAGCAACAAAAACAAAGCGAACTGACTTAAACTCGCTTGTCAAAAAATATCAGCGATATTCTGTCGTCAATGAGATCGAACAGAATCTTTTAGGTCACTCTCAATCCGAAATCAGAATCGAAGAGCTTCATCTCTCTTCTCTCTTTTCGGAGGACAACTACGACTTAAGCTACTACAAGTCCTTGGAAGAATCCTTGACCAAAGATGGTTTTATCATGCCTCTTATCGTCGTAAAAGAAAACGATGGATACGAAATCATCAACGGCGTCAAACGTTTTCTTCTCGCGAAGAAAATCGGTTATAAAGAACTCCCTGTTGTCAAAGCAGAGCTAGACAAAGAGAGAAAGTACGCATACATCCTAGAAAACATCCAGGCGGAAGGAGATAGCGCACTGGTGAAGTCCTATGCCTTCCAAATGCTGAAAGAGAAGTATCAGTATTCGGATGAGACACTCGCCAAACTATCTTCCTATAGCATCGCACAAGTGAGGAATCTGCTCCGTTTGAAAGATCTCCCTTCTTTTGTTAAAGATGGGCTGAAGAATTTCACGCTTTCCTATTCGGAAGCGCGTTCTCTTCTCAATCTTCCTGAAGAAAAGCAAAAAGAACTTTTCGATAGAATCATCGAAAAAGGAGTCTCTGTCAGAGACTTGGAAAAAGAAAAGAGATCTTTCTCCGGAAATAAGAGAAAGACCTCTGTAAAGCAAAAAAGGAAACAGATCATCATCACCTTTGAAAGCGAAGAAGAAGCAAAGAAGAATCTTGCAAGAATCTATCGGCTTTTTGCAGACTGAGCCTCTTTCTGTCTTTTTCTCTCTTCCAGAGATGGAAGACAACCGCAATAATCCTGTCTGTAAAGATTGTATTCTTTGCTGATCAGGATTCCTTTCAGCTGTCCGTTGTCTTTTTTGAAATCGGAATAAAGATATTTTGTCGTCGGATACTGAAGGGAAAGTTTCTCCGCGATCTCATTGAGCTCTCTGCTCGGCTTTTTGCAGGAGACTGTCATCACGGTTGTGAAATAATCAAAGTGATGTTCAAAAGCGTATTGATAAGCTAACCCCATTCTATAAGCGTGACAGGCAAGACATGTCTTTCCGCCTTCATAGTCGTCTTTTCTCTTTTCAAACGCCTTCTGATATTTCAGAAAATCCTCTTCGTTGACAACAAGAGGGATTCTGACACCTCTTGCTTTTGAATATTCTTCAATGAAGCGAGTCAGTGTATCCAATCTCTTCTGATATTCTTCAAGAGGATAGATATTCGGATTGAAAAATCCGACCGTCACATCAAAATGATCGATCAGAATCGAAAGAGGATAAGTAAGACATGGCCCACAGCAGGCATGAAGAAAAAGAGTCGGTATTTTCCCCGATTTATCGATTTCATCAATCAAAGAAAGGTATTTTCTCTGATAATAGTCTTTTCTCTCTCTTTCGTCGTTCATCACTTGTCTCTATATAAGAACATCGCATCTCCAAAGGAGAAGAAACGATATCCGCTTTCGACAGCATGCTTATATGCATTCAGAACATTGTCACGGGTAGAGAATGCGGAGACCAACATGACAAGCGTCGATTTCGGAAGATGGAAATTGGTGACAAGACAATCGATTGCCTGATATTCAAAACCAGGATAGATAAAGAGCTTGGTATCACCGGAGCACTCTTTGAATGTTCCGTATTTGTGGTAAACGGATTCCAAGGTTCTTGTCGAAGTCGTTCCGACTGCGATGATTCTTCTTCCTTCCTTCTTGGCGAGGTTGAGTCTGTCTGCAGTCTCTTTGGACATGTGGTAGTATTCAGAGTGCATGTCATGCTCTCTGATATCATCTGTCTTGACCGGTCTGAAGGTTCCAAGTCCGACATGAAGAGTGACATCGAGGACTTCGACGCCCATCTCTTTGATCTTTTCGAAAAGTTCAGGCGTGAAATGGAAACCGGCTGTCGGTGCGGCTGCGCTTCCTTCGATCTTGGCATAGACGGTCTGATAGCGTGAATTGTCACCTAACTGTTCATGAATATAAGGAGGAAGAGGCATCTTTCCC
>CAKUXT010000209.1 GCA_934700375.1 uncultured Bacilli bacterium
GTAATCGGTAACCATACCAGAGTCAAAGTTGTGAAGAATAAAGTAGCTCCGCCTTTTAAGGAAGCAGAGTTTGATATCATGTTCGGAAAAGGAATTTCCGCATCAGGAGATGTCCTTGATCTGGCCGCCCAGAACAATATCGTCATCAAGAGTGGTGCCTGGTACGCCTATGAGGGCAATAAAATCGGACAGGGACGAGAAAATGCAAAAGCGTACCTGGAAGAGAACCCGGAAGTATTTGCGGAGATTGAGAGACGGGTGAGAGCTTTATACGGTTTTGAGGTGGAGGAGACCCCTGCGGCAGAACCGGAGAAAACCAAGAGCAAGGATAAGGAAAAATAATCCATGACACAGACAGAAAAGGCTGTCAACCGGGCGATGCAGCTTCTCACAGCCAGAGACTACACCGAGAAACAGTTGCGGGATAAACTTCTGAAGCATTTTGAGGAGCAGGAGACGGCAGCGGCGATTGCCTATGTGAAATCCTACCACTACCTTGATGATGTGCGCTACGCGGATAACTACCTGGAATATTACAAATATTTCAGAAGCTACCGGCGGATGGAAGTGGATCTGATGAAAAAGGGAATCGCCAGGGATGTGATTCGGGCATGTTGGGAAGATAAGCTGGAGCAGGGGTGTGATTATGATGAAGGAGAACAGATTCGCCGTCTCCTTGAGAAACGACATTTTAACCCCGGTACAGCGGACTATAAAGAAAAGCAGCGTACTTATGCTTTTTTATGTCGAAAAGGGTTTAGCGGTGAAACAATCCGAAAGTATATGCTACTTGACATAACATCAAATTCAGTTTAAAATTGATATGTTGTGAAAATGCCAATGAGGGTAGGTTTTATCATCCTAGAAGGATATTAAACACATGAAAACTAAATAAGGAGGTGCTCCTGTACATGCTTGTATACATCGTGATAGCTGTAGTAGTTACCTTGCTTGTTTCAGTTCCCGTATCTGCAATTGTTGCAACGAATCGTCACAAGAAGACGGTGGAGGCACAGATCGGCAACGCGGAGAATAAAGCCCGCGAGATTATCGATGAAGCACTGAAAACTGCTGAGACCAAGAAACGCGAATCCCTGCTTGAAGTGAAGGAAGAGTCCATTCGTACCAAGAATGAACTGGACAAAGAGATTAAAGAGCGGAGAGCGGAAGTACAGCGTTCTGAGAGAAGAATTCAGCAGAAGGAAGAAAACATCGACAAAAAGTCGGATGCAATCGAGAAGCGAGAGGCAAGCTTAGCAGCAAAAGAAGAGGTACTTGCAAAGCAGAAAGAAGAAATTGCTAAGTTAAACGAGCAAAGAGTACAGGAACTCGAAAGGATTTCAGGTTTAACCTCAGATCAGGCAAAAGATTACTTATTGAAAATTGTTGAAGATGAAGTAAAGCATGAATCCGCCGTCATGATCAAAGAAATGGAGACCAGGGCGAAGGAGGAAGCTGACAAGAAGGCAAAGGAATATGTGGTATCAGCCATTCAGCGATGTGCTGCCGATCACGTTTCCGAGACAACGATTTCCGTTGTTCAGCTGCCTAACGATGAGATGAAAGGAAGAATTATCGGTCGTGAGGGTCGAAACATCAGAACTCTTGAGACTATGACCGGAGTGGATTTGATTATTGACGATACTCCGGAAGCAGTTATTCTTTCCGGATTTGATCCTATTCGTCGTGAGGTAGCTAGAATTGCGCTGGAGAAGCTCATCGTAGATGGACGTATTCATCCCGCCAGAATTGAAGAGATGGTGGAGAAAGCGCAAAGAGAAGTAGAAGTAATGATCAAAGAGGAAGGTGAAGCTGCTACTCTGGAAGTAGGAGTACATGGTATTCATCCTGAACTCGTCAAATTACTTGGTAAGATGAAGTTTAGAACCAGTTATGGTCAGAATGCATTGAAACATTCCATCGAAGTTGCCCAGTTATCCGGTCTTCTGGCCGCTGAGATGGGCTTAGATGTAAGAATGGCAAAGCGTGCCGGTTTACTGCATGATATCGGTAAAGCGGTTGACCATGAAATGGAAGGATCTCATATTCAGTTAGGTGCCGAGTTATGTAGAAAATACAAGGAATCTAATATTGTGATCAATGCAGTAGAATCCCATCATGGCGATGTGGAGCCTACATCACTGATTGCATGTATTGTACAGGCAGCTGATACTATTTCTGCAGCTAGACCGGGTGCAAGACGTGAGACTCTGGAAACTTACACAACCAGGTTAAAACAGTTAGAAGACATAACAAACAATTTCAAAGGTGTAGACAAATCTTTTGCAATCCAGGCAGGTAGAGAAATCCGTGTCATGGTAGTTCCTGAACAAGTTTCTGATGCAGACATGGTATTGCTGGCAAGGGATATTTCCAAGCAGATCGAAGCTGAGTTAGAATATCCTGGACAGATTAAAGTGAATGTAATTAGGGAATCACGTGTCATAGACTATGCGAAATAATCTTTGACTATGTAAAATGATTCAAAAAGGGTATGAATTTAAAAAAAATTCGTACCCTTTTCTTATTGCATCGTTTTAACAGGTGTAGTAGAATGTCATAAGTGTATGATTGTATACGATTATCCAAACAATATAAGAGAAAGGTCTGGTCATCGCAATGAAATCATTGAAAGCAATGAGCAAAGAAGAATTACAACAGTTACATGAACAGCTGCAACAGGAATTTGAAGATGCAAAGGGGAAGGGATTGAAACTGGATATGTCCAGAGGAAAACCTGCACCGGCACAACTGGATATGGGAAGTGGTCTGATGGATGCTCTTACTGCCCAGGATAATATGATTGCAGAAGATGGTCTGGATTGCCGTAACTATGGTGGATTGGTAGGAATTCCAGAGGCGCGAAAGCTGATGGCAGATATGCTGGGAATCTCTCCTGAAAATATCATTATC
>CAKUXT010000210.1 GCA_934700375.1 uncultured Bacilli bacterium
CATAGTCAAATCATTGAAAAGACAAGCGAACAATGCTATCTTACCGGTAAGTGTTGCACTTAGGTAGATAACTAATAGAACATCATCTTTCTGAGATTCAATATCATTCGAGATTTTAGAAATGAATAGCATAAACGTCACAATAAGAGTCGATAAGGACGTCAAGAAACAAGCGGAAGTCCTTTTCCACGATTTAGGGCTCAACCTGAGTTCTGCCATCAACATGTGGCGATTGCAGATCAGGGAATAACTTTCAAACCCACCAAGAAGCAGGAAATGAAACATGCAAGTCGCTCTGAACTCACGAAGGCTGGATGACCGGATAAAAATCGCCATCTGTGTAAATGACTTGTTCAACATAATCCTCCTTTCACTATTATTCCGATATTTTTGTTTTCATTGTTTATCCACTTTGTATCATTCCGATATTGTGCTATAATCATTCCGATAGAGGTACAATTTATGAATATCGGAACAAAAGAAGTCGCTATGAAATGGAATATATCAGAGCGCAGAGTGCGAGAGCTCTGCCGAAACGGCAAGATAGATGGCGCAGTTTTACAAGGCAAGACCTGGCTTATCCCCGAAGATTCTTCGAAGCCGAACGATGGCCGAAAATCCGTGCCCGCCTACCTTGCCAAAATTGAGGCATTGAAGACGGAGCTCGAATCCCTTAGACCTTTGACCTCAGGCGAGGTTGCAGCTCTTAATGAGGAATTCGCCGTCGAATACACATACAATTCCAACGCCATCGAAGGTAACACCCTCACGCTGCGCGAAACCGACTTGGTATTGAGAGGCCTCACAATAGACAAGAAACCTCTCAAAGATCATCTAGATGCAGTCGGGCACAAGGAGGCTTTTGACTACATCTCTGACCTGGTGAAGGAGAAAGCCCCTCTGAGCGAATACATCATCAAACAAATCCATTATCTCGTCCATTCCATGCGCCGCGAAGAAAGAGGCGTGTACCGAATGGTCCCTGTCCGTATCGCCGGTGCATTGATAACCCCGGCTGAGCCATCTCTCATCCGAGACAAGATGGAAGAACTGATTAAGTGGTACTCGGAAGACAGCAACGACGATTTCCTGACAAAGCTTGCTCTTCTTCACATCAAATTTGAATCCATCCACCCCTTTATCGACGGCAACGGCAGAACCGGACGGCTCATCGTCAATCTGGAGCTCATGAAACTCGGATACCCACCAATCAATATAAAATTCACCGACAGAAAAGCCTACTACGATGCCTTCGACTCCTACGCGAGAACGAATTCGCCCAAGGCAATGGCGAAGCTTTTCGCCAAGTACTTAACTGAACGTCTGAGAAGATACATCTCTATTCTTAAGCCGACATCTAAGTAATCCTCCTTCCAGTGTGTCTGAAATCGTCATGTAGGTTTCCCGCTCACGACCTTGTCAAAGAGGAGTCGAGGCGAACTGCATCAACTTCTTATCCTGTCTTAGTTTCTAAATTCTTATGGCATTACATTGCTCATGTTTTGTATGTGCGTTAGCTTGAGAACATCATCTTTCTGAGATTCAATATCATTCGAGATTTTAGAAATGAATAGCATAAACGTTACAGTAAGAGTCGATAAGGACGTCAAGAAACAAGAAATGAAATATGCAAGTCGCTCTGAACTCATGAAGGCTGCGGAAGAAGCCTATAACGAACATCCAAACCTTTACAAGGAACTAGCCAAATGAGCTTTTGGTTCAGCAAGGAAGGCATCATCTCTTCTTCACTCGACAATCGTCATGAAGACTGGCGGAGAGGATGAAATCCGTGGCGAAGGAATGCTAAAATCGGCACTGGCAGCCCCACTTCAGACATTCGATTCCGTCAATCTCTATCCGACAATCGCTGACAAGCTCACCCGTCTTTCATTCAGATTAGTAATGAACCATCCGTTCCTCGATGGGAACAAGCGGATCGGGGCCTATGTCCTCACAGTTGGCCTTAAGCTAAACGGGATTCCTATTTCCTTCGATGATGAGGAGGAGATACGAGAGTTCTTTGGTCTTGCCGTAGGAAAAATCAGTTATGACTCCTTCGCAAATTGGGTTCATTCAAAGATTGATTAAGAAGACGATAAGCCTTCTTTTCAATTTTCTGAAATACTGATTTGAAGATTGTCATCACTGGAACGGAGTATGGTTATCGAAGAGAGGATGGCGTTTTTGTCATTCCTATTGGGTGTTTAAAAGACTAGTGCTTCCTCTTAATTCTCATTCATTTTTGATGTCACAAAAGAGTTTTTCGATTCAAACACGTTCATTTAAAATGACCTTGTTGAACGAAGTTTCTAAATATCGTGGTCAGAGACTCGGTGAGCCGACAAGACGGAACCACCACAGTTCTTAGCATCTTATCGACTCACCGAGTCACCTAATCATTTAGCATTGCTGACCGAGACAATTATATCACAGGACACATTTTGCCTGCCCACCTATGCAAACCAAGTTTTAAAAATTTTGAACATTTTCAAATTATTCCAATAAAATCACTTGCTCGATTGTGTATTAGGTGTAAAGACACAAGATACGGAGGTACATCGAAATGAAAAAATTAGTTTTTACTTTAGTGGCGTTGTCCAGTGCTGCCGCATTAGTTGGCTGTGGTAAAACACAGACTACAATTCCTGAGAATCAGCCGAAACAGTCTTTTAAGAGCATGGCTCAAGACAGTGCATTATCAAGCATCAGTATGTTGAATACTGGTTACACAAAGGGTTTACGTCGCCAGGCTTTGACAGATGCACAGAAAACAAATGTGTTGAGCAAATTAGATTTAGTTGATGAATTATTGAAAGGTGATGCCATCAAATCTGAAGAAGTGGCAGTCCCTGAAGG
>CAKUXT010000211.1 GCA_934700375.1 uncultured Bacilli bacterium
AGCTTGGCCATCCCTCCTTCTTGACTAGCGGTCCAAGAATTGGGTACACATCATTCTTCGTGTTTTTCATAATATTTTGAAAAATTCTCTTTTCGCGTTATAATTGAGTGTCTTTAATGACAAAGACAACGAGGTTATAAAATGTTAACTTTAAAACAAAAGAAAGACATTTATGGCCTGTTGCTTGAGAATTTTGAGAAAGGAGTCGATATTCCTCTTGCCTCTCTCGCTTTATATTTAAAAGGCAAAAATATCGACTATACGGAATTTGGTTATAAAAAAATGAAGTCATTGCTCAATGACTTGGAATTCCTCTCTCTTAAAACACGTAAAGCAAACGGTCATGAGAATGTCTACGTTGTCATCCATGATTTTTCCAGTGGAGGAAATCCTGTCGATGACAAGAAAAAAACACTGACAGAAGAAGAAAAGAAAAGAATCTTTTCTCTTCTCTTATTAGGACATAAGACAAATGTCCCTTATCCACTGTCCAACATCTGTCAGTCTTTGCTTGACGACAAGGTCAATTACAAAGATTACGGATATTCGAAAGTAAAAAGCTTCCTCAGCCAGTTTACCGGTCTTATCAAATTGGATGAGGACAAAAAGAGCAACCTTCCGACAGTTACTCTAGTCAAAGCGAAAGAAGAAAAGAAGAAAAAGGGAAAGAAAGAAGAAGCGAAAAAAGGAAACAATCTTCCTAATATCTCTTCTGACAGACTCCTTTTTCCCGACTCCTTATGCTTATCCATCAAGGATTTCACCGACTTAGGTCTTGATAACAATTCCTTGAAGAACAGAGTCCTTCAGGATTATCAGACAGACAAAAAGCAGGGAAAAGTAATAAGCAAAGATGACTGTCTCATCTTCCCGCTTTCTTTCTTAAGCAAAGACAAAGAGAATCTGATCGCCAGCATCAAAAAAGCAGACGGCAAAAAAGAATACGACTATCTGATCAACTTCTTAGGTGCCGACAGAGAAAAACCGAAGAACGCACTGAAAAACGATATTCATTTCTCTGACTTTGACAAATCCATCAAAGAGCTTGCTCTCTTAGCAAAAAACGAGAAGTGGTGCTATCGTCACTCAAAAGATCCTTATGTCATCTTGAAAATCTATCTCCAGTACACTTATTACAGACTTCAGGCACAGAATAAAATCTTCTTTGATAAGGCGAGCGGATTTGCTTCCTTCAACACCGGTCTTAAGACAGAAGACTACGAAGACATCTATGCAGTTCTTCTTTTAAGCAAAGACAAAAGCATCCAGGAAAAGTATCTTTTCCAAGGATTCACCGTCTCCGCAAGCCAGGGCCTTGGAAAAATCATCGTCGAACACTTCAATCCTCTTCCCAAACGTGCCACATATATCGAGAACTCCGATGAGATCTTCTTTGACACCAACAAAGAGATCCACACCGATGAAAGACACATCATCTTGGACAACATCGACAGATTCCCGCTCGATTATCTTTCTACGATGGTTTCACCTTTTAGTGATGTCAAGAAGATTCTTGACACCATCAAGAAAACAAAGAGCGAACTGACCAAAGAGAAACTCTATCGAAAACTGGAAGAGAGCATCGAAAAGAACAGCCTTCTTTATACCTTGCTCAAGACCAGCCTTGATAACACGATTTCTAAAGCCAAGAGAATGGTCGAATACGACTACAGAATGGCATTAGCATCCTTCTTCCCGACAAGGAACGTCATATCGATGATGCTGCCTCTTGAATTCACAAGCTCAAATGGTGTCGAAGCCGTCCTGCTTGTCGAAAAGACACAGAGCGGAAACTACCAAGGACAGACGATACTCACCTCCAAACAGGCCTATGTCAACGCAAGACTTCTCTCTCCGCTTGAACATACCTATTTGGATCCTAACAAGATCGAAGACTGAAAAAATCTCTCGCCGCAGCGAGAGATTTTTACTTTGTTTCGCGATGTCTTACGTGGAAGGAGAGAACGTCGATATCTGAAGGATGAACATTGGTGATTCTCATCGCTTCTCCTAATGTCTTCGGGCGATAGAGCGTCAGTTTTTCTCTGGCTTCGAGGGAAAGTCCCTGCATGTTCTTGTAATCGAGATCTTCAGGAAGCTCCAGCTCCTGATAGTCCTCTCTTCTCTTCGCCTCTTTTCTTTCAGCGAGAATATAGCCTTCGTATTTGACTTCGGTTTCACATTTGAACTGTTCTTCTTCATCCAGTTCAGGAAGGAAGTCGACACACTTTCTGATACCATCATATTTGGCACCCTGTCTTCTTAACGTCTGCTTCAGTGTTTCATTTCCGTTTGGTTCCGGGAAACCAAGAGACTTGATATAGTCTCTCAGTTCATTGTTTGATGCAACCTGATGAGAGGATAATTCATTGATCGCCATCACCACTTTTTCCGTTCTCTGATTGAGGCGATCAAATCTCTCTTTTGAGTTAAGACCGACTTCATATCCGAACTTGGCAAGACGGCTATCTGCATTATCGCTTCTTGTGATCAGACGGAATTCGCTTCTGGAAGAAAGAAGTCTGTAAGGTTCTTTTGTACCCTTTGTGACAATATCATCAATCATGATGCCGATATAGGCTTCATCACGCTTTAAGATCAGCGGTTCTTTTCCTAAGATAGCAAGAGAAGCATTGATACCGGCCATCAGACCAAGAGCAGCAGCTTCTTCATAACCAGAAGTTCCTGCAATCTGACCAGAGACATAAAGTCCTTTGATGCCTCTTACCTGAAGGGTGTGAAGAAGCTGACTGGGCTCAATCGCATCGTATTCGATCGCATAGGCGTATTTTAAGAATCTTGCATTTTCAAGACCATGGATTGA
>CAKUXT010000212.1 GCA_934700375.1 uncultured Bacilli bacterium
ATACAAAGGATGATGTGAGTCATACACTTCCTCTTGATACGCCTGTCTCTATGAACCTTTGGGGCTTAACACCTGATTTCTTCCCATTCCTTGAGAAAAAATTCAATGAATTCCTCTCTACATGCGACAGAATGAAAGATGAGCTTGTCATCGCCGATGTCATCTTTGATCAGCTTAAAGAGAAAACAGCGACTTGCAAAGTTTATCACAATGCCGATAAATGGTGCGGCATCACCTACAAAGAGGATTTAGGCGAAGTGAGAGAGATTCTTTGCGGGTATATCAAAGAAGGATATTATCCTGGTTTCTGATTTGTTCTTACAAATGAAAAGAGGAGAGCTTCATCGTTTTCCTCTTTTTGTATTGATTTCTATTTTCAGCAGCAGATTGTTTCTCTTTCACAGCTATTGATGATCGTATCGATTTCCGGCTTGAGTTCATTCCAGATTTTATTCGCTTTTTCGCTCATGTCACCTTGGAAATAATATGAATGCAAATTTCGATCATAGATCTGCACTTGTCCATCCTTGAATTTGATTCTTCTATCATAACTGTTATCTTTGAAAAAAGAAAAGCAATACCACTTTATGTCATAGCCGCCATCACAAAGTTCATCTGGCGCTAAGTTTGTTTCTTCGTTTCTGATTTCAAAATCCAAGTCAGCAATCTTATCCGCTATTTCTTTCTTAATGTCTGTTGTTTTGATTGCAGTGTATTCATTATTTCCTTTGCTTTCAAAAACATAATCTAGTCTGCACTCCTGATACTCAGTTTTGGTTTTCGGATAAGTTTCCGTTTTCTTTGTTGTCTCTTCTATAGGATTGTAATTCACTTCTTTTCCGCCACAGGAGACTAATAACATCACTGGAAGCAACATCAACAACTTTTTCATAACGATTCCTCCTACCGGATTCTGTTTCGAATTCCGGTTTTATCTTTCAAAGATATAACAAATATCTTATTGATGATTCTCTCAATCGTTTGAAAAACAGTGTTTGTTTGAAATATAGAAATTCATTGTTTTCATCAATTTTTTGGCACATTTTCTTTCCTTTCTAATGAAAAGCCTTATTTTTTAATTGTTTAGATTATCTTTGAATAACAAAAATTCAGGTTACAAAAATCTATTTTTGACAAAATGGATAGGATACTGTCAAACTCCCTTATCTAAATAATATATCTAAACCGGAAAACAGAATGACACTGATTGAATTCAGAAGAGCGAATTCTTCATCTCCTGATGATCAGATGAAGACTACAGATAACATGATCAGTGAATTTGTCTCTGATAAAAAGGACTGATTTTTTTAAAGAAAAAAGTCCAGTGCAATACACACCAGACTGTTTCATACATAATGGTCGGAACAATGAGATTTGAACTCATGACCCCTTCCACCCCAAGGAAGTGCGCTACCAAGCTGCGCTATGTCCCGAACACCTACGGTTTAACCCATAAGCCGTATAATTATAGTCTTTCAGCTTGTTGTTTTCAAGTACAAATTAACCACTTTTTAGCGAATCATTCGTCTTTGGTAATTCTTTCTATCATTTTGTCTGCTTCTTCTTTGCTGATTTTCTTTTCATCAAGAAGAGCAGTCACCATTTTCAGCATTTCTGCCTTTGTGTTTTTCTTTTCTTCTTTCTTTGTTTCTTCCTCATTTGCGACAAACAAGGGCTTTTCCTCTTTTTCTTCCTTATCTTCTTTATCGATTTCTTTCTTCAATTGATAATAGGGTTTTGCAACAAAGAGGATTTCAGTTACAACATAGGAAACAGAGACAAGAAGGGTAAGAATGAGACTGAGAAGATTAAAGACACTATAGAAAGATAAAGCATTGTTTCTTGTCTGATAGACCATGGAGAAAGCAAGAATCTCACTGATTGTCTCTAATACAACAAGAGCAAAGAGCATCTTATGAATCGTATGATAATTGAATAGGCGGTCAAAGAAGAAAGAGATAAAATCAAGAAGGATGACAAAGACCAAAAAGAGAATCGTAAATATTGTAAAAAGGCCACCTAATGTATAAGGTCTGTTCAATGACGAGAACGGATCGTCTCCAACGATCTTATATAAATCTGAGAAAAGCTGATACTGAGACTTTCCTAAAGCCATAAAGATAAAAAGAAGAGAGGAAAACAGAACAATGATAGATGGTATTCGATATTTGAGATTCAACTTAGAAAACATACAGCTTCCTCCTTATCATTTGGATATTTTATCAGGAACGAGGAAATACTCATCCCTTTTTCTTAAGACTTCAATTGCAGATTCTTCCGGTATGATCTGAGAAAGTTCTTCTTTGCTGACACCCTGAAGCGATTCAATCGTCGGATAGAGTTCAAGAAGCTTTTTCTTTCTCTTCTCACCGATGCCGTTAACATCATCATAGATTGTCTTGAACACGGATTTCGCTCTCTTTCCGCGATGGAAAGTGATAGCAAAGCGGTGAATCTCATCCTGCATTCTCATCAGAAGGAAAAACAAAGGCGTATTTCGTTCTAGCTCAATGATTTCACCCGTATCTGCATTGATAAGAGAATCCGTCTCATGCTTGTCGTTTTTCATCAAACCGGCAAGCGGAATATCAACGCCAACTTCTTCCTTGACCTCTAGACCAATCTGACACTGTGTGAAACCACCATCGAGAATGATAAGATCAGGCATCTTCTGATTCTCTTCTTTCAATCTGGTGAATCTTCTTGTCAGCACTTCTCTCATACTTGCAAGATCATCCTGAGGATTAGGCTGTGTGATCTTATATTTTCGATACATGGATGG
>CAKUXT010000213.1 GCA_934700375.1 uncultured Bacilli bacterium
GGGATGGCGCCCTTTTTTGTTCCTGGATTCCGGAATCCAGGAACAAAAGGGTTACACATAAATTATTCTAGTTCCTACGATTGCTGCTCAGGTTTCAAAATTCAATGATGTATTCAAGATTCTGAATGAATTCTGCCTGGTTTTATCTATCTGTATCATCGTTTATTACGCTTTCAGTATCATCAAAGACAACAAATACAACATTGGTGTTCTGAAGTCATTAGGTTATCGCGGAAACGAACTGAGCATATTCTTCTTCTCTTCATTCATGATTTATTTTGCAGTTACAGGTTGCCTTTTCGGAATTATTTTTGACAGGATGACATCCTTACTCAATAATGTCCTGATTTACAATTTGACGACTCGCAAAATCAGCACAAAAATCACATCCATTCCGATTGTCGCATTCGATCCCAAAATCTTTCTTATCATTTTGATTTCTTTGCTTACATTAACGTTGCTATTCTCTTTGATCTATCTGTTTATCCTGAGAAAATTCAAGATCATCAAAGTCATACAGAACAAGGAATAATTCAGTCCAAGCAATTGCATCAATGATTTATCGGTTGTTTTTTCTATTCTTCTTTTTCTTCGCCTGTATAGCCGACAGCTTCAATCTTTTCAAGCTGACGTCTAAGCTGTCTTGTTCTTGTACCGACTAAGGATTCCAAGTCAGTCGAAGCCTTATTGATCGAAGTCTGAGTCTTGCTAAGAGCATCCGCAAAGGAATCAAACTGTTTTTTCACATTGAATAAGAGCTCTGTTATTTCAACGCTCTTCTTTTCAATGGATACCGATTTGAATCCCATCTGCAAAGCATTGAGAAGCGCTTGGAATGTAGAAGGAGAGACGATGACAATCCGATACTGACGTTGAATCTCTTCAACTAATCCCATATCAGCGACTTCTGCATACAAAGACTCAATCGGCAAAAACAGGATTCCGAAATCGGTCGTATTGCCAACATCGATATACTTATCTCTGATATCCTTCGAGAAGGCTCTTATCTTTGCTTTCAGATTCTTTCTGCCTTCATCCCGTTTATCCTTGTTTCCGGCCTCTATAGCCTCTTTGATCATTCTATAGTCTTCTAGCGGGAACTTGCTATCGACGGGCATGTAGACCGTTTTATCGCCCTTTCCAGGCATTTTGATAGCATACTCGACTCTTTCATTCGAACCAGGCTTTGTAATGACGTTTTCATCATACTGATCTTTGGTCAGAACATCTTCAATCAGGTTACCTAAAACAACTTCTCCGACGATTCCTCTGGTCTTCACATTCGTCAGTACATTTCTTAATGAGCCGACTTCTTTTGTCATGTTCTTGATTTCACCGACTGCCTGATTGACATTGGAAATCTCGGATATCAAAGAATCAAAGCTTTGCTTCAGTCTCTCGTTGAGGTTCTTTTCAAGCTTTTCATTGACGACCTCTTGTATCGACTGTAGTTTCTCTTCATTTGCAGTCTTCAGATCAGTCATTCTTGTATCAAGCGTTCTTTCGATATTATCAAGTCGAAGATTCATCACTTTATCTGAATTCTCAAGCGCAGTCTTCAAGCTTGAGTTGATCTCCGCATTGTATTTATCTATGTTTGCAAGCAGTGATTCAGATAAAGAAGAGAGCATCTCTTTATCGACTTTCTGTCCTTCCTCTATTTTTGTATTCAATGTGTTCAGTTCATTCTTTACGATAAGCTGAAAGTTCTCGTTTTTCGCATCGATTCCGGTAAGAAGATAATTCTGAAGCTTATTGACTTCCTCTCCGACTGCTTCTTTGATTGCTTTATCGTCGATTGAAACAGACGCATGTCTGTTTCTGATCAAAAGAACAAGAAGAACAACAGAAAGCATTAAAAGCAAAGATACTAGCACTACTATGACTATAAGCATGATAATGATTCCTCCTATAAATATATTATTGCACAAAACCGGATTATTAAAAAACCCCAGATATTTCTGGGGCAATTATCAGTCTTGACCTGGAATTCCTTCACGTTTGCCGCGAACCAATAATTTGATCGGGCAGTTGTTGAATCCGAATTGTTCACGGATGACATTTTCTAGATATCTGCGATAGGAGAAGTGGAAGTAGTTAGGGTTATTACAGAAGACAACAAAGGTCGGAGGGACATCTTTTGTCTGGGTAGCATAATTGATTTTCAGTCTTCCGCCATTGAAGTTAGGAGCTTCATTGTCCATCTGCGCTTTCAGAATAGCAGAGTTGAGCATAGAGGAAGGTACTGTTCTATGGATGGTAGTATTGACCTCTTCAAGCGTCTGGAAGATTTTCTGGATGTTGCTTCCAGTCAAAGCAGAGATGAAGACGACAGGAGCATAATCGAGGAACTTGAAGTATGCTTTCAGTTCCTTTTCGAAATTCTTCTGGTCCATCTGGCCATGGGAATGAAGATCCCACTTGTTGACAACGATGATGACAGGCTTGTTGTTATCGATGGCATAGCTGGAGACGTGGACATCCTGAGAGACCAAGCCTTCGCTGGCATCGATCAACAGAAGGATGATATCAGCTCTTTTTGCAGCATCTGCAGAACGGACAAGAGCAAACTTATCCAAGTCTTCTTCGACCTTTCCAGGGCGTTTGATGCCTGCTGTATCGATCATGACATATTTGATTCCGTCTCTTTCAAAGGCGATATCGACACTGTCTCTTGTCGTTCCGGACATCGGAGAGACAATGACGCGGTCATAACCGAGAATCCTGTTGGCAAGAGAAGATTTTCCGACATTCGGTCTTCCAAGCATTGCGAAGGTAAGAC
>CAKUXT010000214.1 GCA_934700375.1 uncultured Bacilli bacterium
AAAGACGATACGGATTGATGACAATGATGAAGTCATTTGCATTACAAAGATTTACACAGAATTATTGACAAGTCTCAGAAAGAAGCGCTTTACTTATTCCATTGTTATTGATTTCAATAGTTTGCACTTATAATATTCTTTGCACATATGAAAAAGAAAAACAGGGCGGATTATAAAAACTGGATGCCTATCCATTATCTTGTTGTCCTAGGACTTGTTACAGCCCTCCTTATTTTCCTGACCGTTCTTTTCTTCTTTTTCGGAAGATTCATCCATTTTGTATGGCTCAGATTCTTTTTAGGGGCGATATTCGGACTCTTTGCTCTCATCTTCCTTTTCTTCTTTATCCTCGGTATCTATTGGTACTATGCCTTCTCCTATGATGGAAAAAGGCAGATGTCCAAAATCATCATTGAAGGTGTTGCTTCCTATTGCAAAGATAGAGAAGGCAAGATATTGGATGTAGGATGCGGATCGGGTGCTTTGACAATCAACTTAGCCAAGAACAATCCGAATGCTTTAGTCTTCGGAGTCGATAAGTGGTGGCTTGAATACATCGATGTTACAAGAAAGCTTTGCCAGGATAACGCAAAAGCTGAAGGCGTCAACAACGCCTTCTTCCTCTATAGCAGCATTAGAAAACTTGATTATCCTGACGGTTACTTCGATCATGTGACATCCAATTATTGCTATAGCAACTTAATGGGGTTTGACAAACAGGAACTCTTGCTTGAGACGCTCCGCGTTTTGAAAAAAGGCGGAACGTTTGCAATCCATGACATCATGGATTGGCTTCACTACGGAGACATGAATTCCTTTGTGACGAAGCTGAAAGACATCGGCTTTGAAGAGGTTCATTTAGTTGATACCTCCAAGGGTATGTTCATCACTGAATTTGAATCATTCTTCCTTTCTCTTAATGGCTCTTATCTCCTATACGGAAAAAAATAAACAGAAACTACTATTATTTGATACAATAAATCAAGGAGAACAGTCTTATGAAATTATTGAAAAAATTACTGATCACGATCATTGTTCTTGTCGTTGTGCTTATTGGTGCCTTCTTCGGGGGCGTTTATTACCTGAACAAAAAATTTGACATCGATACCCTGAAGACATTGTCCTCTTTGAAGAAACTCAGTGAGCCTGTCGAAGAAAAAGACATTGTCACCAATCCATATACGGATGAGGATAAGGAGTCCTTGGAAAAGAACTTCGAAACATCCTTCGATGGCTTTATCTCTACTGATAAAGATGGAATCCATATCAATCCTGACAAAGTCTTAGAAGGTGAAAGAAAGAATGTCTACATCACAGACAGACAGCTTGCCGTCTTTGCATCGGAAGCCTTAGAAGAAAAGACCGGAAGCAAGCTTCAAATTGCCGATTATACATTCCCGTTACAGATTCTTGAACTCAAAATCGCTGATATGACAGAGAAGAATGCGACGATCTCGGCAGTTGTCAGACTTGATGTCAGTGAGCTTAAGACTAGCTTCACCCAGTTCCCGCTTTCGTTGTTTGGAAAATATATTCCTACCTACTTCTATCTCAATGTCGCATTTGAGAATGTTCATCTTGATGATGCCTTCTCCTATAGCATCAATCCAGGTGCTGTCAAAATCAATTCTTTGACAGATACGGAAAGCTCTGACTTATTTGTCACAATCGGAAAGTTTGTCTCCTTCCCCACAGCAGAAGAATGCTCAAAACAGGTCGGTTCTACATTCATGGATAACCTGATCGGAAGCGAAGAGAATCCTGGTGCCATTCGTCAGCTGAAGCAGTACGGCGCAAAAGACTACGCCTTTGTCGAACATGAGAAGCAAGGCTGTCTTGCAGTCATCTGCGATCCTCTTTCCATCGCGATTTAAAAATGTAACCGCTATTTTCACGCCTTGAAAACAGCATGAAAATCAGGCTAAAAAGTAAATAATAGGAAAAAGCACGAGAAATCGTGCTTTTTCTATTGCTTTTTCAGTTGATTTTCAAAAAAAGTCAAAAGCTTGAAAAAGATGAAAAAAACGAAAAAGAAAAAGTCGGATTTTTGTCGTTTCTTTCTATTTGACAATGAATGCTGAAATCGATATTATTTCAATGCTTTTTTAAGAAATATATTAAAAATGATAGGAGAATATGAATATGAAAAAAACAAAACTCACACTCATTTCTCTTCTTACCATGCTGCTTCCTTTAGCAGCCTGTGAGAAGAAAGAATCCTCTGCACCGAATAGTGGTACAGTCGCCCCTACAACATCGACTGACAAAGTCTCGGAATCTGATAAGACAAGCGAAGAAGAAAAGCTTCATGTCGATGACCGTCTTGAAGTCCATATGTTTGGAAGTCTTTACAAAGATGCAGTCAGAGCCATCTATGTCAATCAGATCGGTGTCACTGGCGACATCGAATGGACATCTAGCGATGAGAGCATCGTTGCTATCGGAACCTCTCCCTTAAATGGTGTCATGCCTGAAGTCAATCTTCTTGCCAACAACTACGGAAGAGCAGTCATCACAGCTGCTTTGAAAGATGATTCTTCTATCTATACCGAGCATGAAGTTATCGTCTCCGATGATTTCCTTGAAATGACGGAGGATCTCTTTTCCAGTGTCTCCTCTTCTTTGAAGATGGAGAGTGCTGAAACCTACTACACTTATGATGAACTCTACAACAGAACCGAAAGCGGAAAGAGCACCAGCACAACACTCTTCGAAGAGAACGATGTTCAGTCCAATGGTGGTCTTAAAGACAATCTCACCGATGCTT
>CAKUXT010000215.1 GCA_934700375.1 uncultured Bacilli bacterium
GATCAAGCGTCTCCACGCCTATAAGAGACAGTTGCTCAATGTCTTCAGAATCATCCACCTCTATCTCAAGCTGAAAGCAAATCCCGAACTTGAGATCTATCCGCATACTTATATCTTCGGCGCCAAGGCTGCACCGAGTTATCTCTATGCCAAGAAGATCATCGAATTGATCCTTGCTGTCAGCAAGACGATCGAAAACGATCCTGCCGTCAACAAGTACATCAAGGTTGCCTTCTTAGAGAACTATGATGTCTCCAAAGCTGAGACTATCATTCCTGCCTCCGATATCTCCGAGCAGATCTCCCTTGCCGGAAAAGAGGCTAGTGGTACCAGCAACATGAAGTTCATGATGAATGGTGCAATGACACTCGGTACCTTAGATGGCGCCAATGTTGAAATTAGCAACTTTGTTGGAGATGACAATATTGTCATATTCGGCATGAAGGAAGAAGAAGTCAAGCAGCTCAAGTTCTTAGGCACTTACAATCCTTTTGATATCTATAACTCCGATCCTAGAGTCAAAGAAGTCATGGATTCTCTTATCAACGGAACCTTCTCCAAAGACAAGGAACAGTTCCGTATGATCTTTGAAGAGATCCTCTACCGCAATGATGAATTCATGGTCTTGAAGGACTTCGATTCTTATCTTCAGGCCTCTAAGAAGATCGAGACTGAATACCTCAGCCGCGACACCTGGGGCGAGAAGTGCCTTGTCAATGTCGCCAACTCCGGCTGGTTCTCTTCCGATCGTACAATCGCAGAGTACAACCGTGACATCTGGCATTTGAAGAAGATCTACTGATCAATGAATGCGTTATACAATCTGACTCCTTTCTTGAAGGAAGAGGACAAAGAAGAAATCAGCGATATCGATATGATTTCTTTCCTTGTCTGTCTTCCTTATAAAGATAAGGACAAGATGAAGGGATATCTTGTCGAGGCGGAGAAAAAATATTCTTTCTTCATGAAAAAGTATTTTCCTTCGATTTCTCTTTCTCCTTTTGAAGAGGAAATCTCTGTTTCTGAATCTTTTCTGAAGATGATACAGTCCTTTGTTCTTTTTACGATTGACAAGAAGAATAATGTTTCATCCCTGTTATTGTCGTTCAGGTACTTTTTAAGCCTGATTTAGTCTTTTTTTGGTGTTTAGTGCCTTACAAATGCTTGAAATGGCCTTTGATGGCTACTATAATTAGATAGCTTAACGCGCGAATATAGGAGAATCTATAAAAATGAAGCAAACTTTTAAGAATGAAAATGGACATTTAACAGCAAATGTGTCCTTCGATGAAACTGAAATCAAAACCGCAACTGACAAAGCGATCAACAAGCTTGTCGTCAATGTCACAGTTCCTGGTTTCAGAAAAGGCAAAGCCCCCAAAGATCAGGCTATGCGTTATCTCACAAATGAAAAGGTCTATGAGGAAACTGTCAACAACCTTCTCAAGATGGTCGACAAGAATCTTGAAAACGTTCCTGAATTCAAGGAATTTGCTGACGGAAAATTATCCGGAAGAAAGCATCCTGATGTCGTTCTTGAAAAGTTCGATGATAAGGAAGCCAAGTTCAAAATCGATTGGCTCCTCAATCCTGTCGTCTATAAGCTCGGTGCCTACACTGGACTTAAGTGCGATGCCAAGATGAAGGAAGTCACTGATGAAGATGTCGATCATCAGCTTAAGCACCTCGCCGAAGACAATGCCGAACTTGTCGAAAGCGACAAGGAAGCTGCTTTAGGCGATACCTGCAATATCGACTTTGTCGGTTATATGGATGGCAAGCCGTTTGAAGGCGGAGACGGCAAAGGCTTTGATCTTGAACTCGGAAGCGGCAGATTCGTCCCTGGTTTCGAAGATCAGTGCGTCTCTCACAAGGCCGGCGAAAAGTTCGATGTCGCTCTCACCATGCCTGAAAACTATCCTGCTCCTCTCACTGGAAAGGATGTCGTCTTCAAAGTCACTTTGAATTCCGTTAAGGTCAAGGAAGTTCCTGAAATCAACGATGAATTCGCAACCACTTTGACTGGCAAATATGTCAGCAAGGATTTAGCCGAACTCAAGTCCAAGATCAAGGAAGGCCTCACTCATAACGCTGAAGAATCCTTCAAGAATGCCAAGATCAATTCTTATCTCCTTCAGGTCAGAGATGCTTCTGAATTCGTCATCGCTGCTGATTATGTCGATCTCTTCGTTCAGGACAGAATCCGTTCTGATGAAGAAAGCATCAACAGACAGGGCCTCACTCTTGATGAATACCTCAAGCTCACCAAGACTGACAAGACCACTTATGAAAATAACATCAAGGCCGGTGTCGAGAATGAAATCAAGACCCAGCTTGTCTACAATGCTTTAGCAGAAGCCGAAAAGATTCCCGCTCCTACTCAGAAGGATATCGAAGAACAGATTGGTTCTTCCCTCAATGAATTCTTTACCAACTATTCCAACTATCTCAAGAGCATGAAGATGCCTGAAGATCAGATCAACAACCAGATTCAGGGCTACATCAACCAGGTTTATGCCTCTATCCTCACTGGCAAGGTCCAGGCCAAGGTTTTAGAGCTCAACGAGAAGCCTGCAGAAGCAAAAGCTGAATAATCAGCGCTGAAAAAAACATCGAAGGAGGTCGCATTCGCGTGGCCTCCTTTTTTAACTTTTTGATAAATTTAGCACTTGCAAGTTGAAATTGCTAAATTTTACATTATAATATCAATGCTATTCGTTGAATTCCTTGAAAGGAGGAACGTTTATGGATACTTATTC
>CAKUXT010000216.1 GCA_934700375.1 uncultured Bacilli bacterium
GCTGTCAGGCAAGACAGCGTATTATAGTAATCTTGTTCCGGAATTGATGAAATGATAAGTCGATACAGTTGGATACGATATGTTCGCCTCCACATTATCTGTTCTTCGCATTCTCTTCCAATTCCAGCATATACTTATCAAAATCAGACATAAATAATCTGTCCTGAATGACACGATATTTTTCAAATTCAGTTTCAGCTTTTGCTTTAGCAATCTCACGAATCTGCTCAAGCAAGCGGTCGAAGTATTCTACTGTAAGCACAGAGCCACCATTTTTCAGACGTTCATCGTCCATGACCCATCCTTTGATGGTGTAGTCCTTTGCAATCTGATTCACCCATTTACGAAACTGTACTGCACGCTCGGAATTGACCTTAAAGCCTACGGCAATAATCATCTCCAAGGAATAGTGATTTGTACTATAGCTTTTTCCATCAGCGGCAGTTATTCGAAATTTTCGAATAACTGAATCCTCCTGTAACTCACTGTCGTCGAATATCTTTTTGATATGATAATTGATTGTATTTGTTCCTACATCATACAATGTGGCCATCATCTTCTGTGTCAGCCATATATTCTCATCCTCATAGCGCATCTCAATGCTGTCCTTCCTTCTGATCCCCCACAGAGGCAACATAGGTCAGGTATTCTGCTGCACTGGAACGAATGGTTATTTCTTCTTTTTTCTTTTTTAAATAGGAGGCCTCCTTCTTCGATAAATCACTCTATAATAAATAATAAACATCAAGATTTATAATAATCTACATTATAAACTTTTCCATCAGAAGAAGTGTAGGAAAAGTTTGCCCACACTGCTGCTTTTTCTTTATTCATAAGTTCCTTCTCTCCTGCAAAATCAGATATATTATTTAGAATGCTCTGGTTTTTGTCTGCCCAAAAGGCACACAATCTCACAATGCGGTGAAAGTTACTTCTTATATTAAGTATTGAAACCGTTACCTTTTGCGAAAAGATTGATATTCGCTTAGGGGGATAGGATAGTGTTCCCCCCTAATTTCCTATTTCGAATTTAAAACATTTTCAAAAGCCTCTATTCCCACCAATAAATCTCTAATTCGAGTCAATTCCGTATTTTGATCCAGTGGCTGTTGTGTCTTATTTGCAGAAGTGTGTGCCGTTTCTCCACGTAAAGCCCCAAAGGATGATAAGGTCGATATGAAGGAAGAGTCAAAATCATCTATTTTATATCCTAGTGGACCAAATAATTTCCTTATATTTTCCTCTTTAATACCATGATTCGATGTAATTTCTTTTCTGAAATCTGCAATAATCATCCTTGCTTTCGAATCATTCGTTTCATTTTTTTCAATTTTTTCATGCCATATAAAAAGCGATGATAAATTATAATTTGCAACTTTTCTTTCTATCCACTTTTTTTCTGCCACATCTAACATCCTTAGTGCAACACTTTCAAAATAATCTTCAAATTCAGCATGACAAAGTAATCTTAATCCCCTCAACCTGTCTGCCTGAAGACTTGTTATACCATTTATAGATTGATTAAATTTAAAATTTTTTTCTATTTGATAAATTCTTCTTTCCAAGTATTTATATTCTTTAGATTTCTTTTGTCCACTCATAAAGGCACCTCATACTACTCAGTCTTAATGACCTGTATTTTACCTTCAATAAGTTCAAATTTAGGAATGCTTACATTATCTTCTGCATCTTTTAACAAATCTTCTAATATTTTAGACACTTTTGTGAAACGTATAACAACTCTGTTTATGTCCTTTGTTGTATTACTAACAGCATAAACAAATTCTTGATTATCATTTAATTCTACAAATTTGTTTACAAATTCTTCCTTCTTTTTCTCTACTGCTATTCTAACTTCTTTTATCGAAAAATAATATGTCAATATTTCATATATGGAACGGTTAAATCTTCCATTACATTTTCCATCCGTATATCTGCTAAAAGCCGCATCAGGTGCAAATAAATCTTTCAAGAATACAATAGACTTTTCTAACTCTGCAAACAAATCACGAATTATATACTCTTTCGCCTCCCAATTTCCATTTAAATTTTCACATGTATAATCTAAAAATTCTTTCAAATTACCCTTATACTTATCGGGGAAACACTTAAAGGCAAAAAATCTTAAAGCTAACTCTATATCTTTCATTCGAGGATCTGCACCTTTATTATTCAACATGTCTTTTATAGCAGTGCTATTTGCTGTTCCGTCATCTAAGAAATTCAGAAAAGCTCCTGGCTTTAAAGCCTGCCTTAATTCTTGAGGAGATAATTTCTTACTACCAGTATTCAATCTTAAAAAAACAGTGTATAGAAATGCTTCATCTGGCCAATTTTTTATCACAATCGTACGTATTGACTGATTATCTAAATTGTTAATATACTCTGCATTCTCTACTTGCATTTGACTATAAGTTTTTCCATTAAAATCTTTTAATATATCCAAACCTTTTAGTTTCAACTGTTTAAAAGCATCTTTTTCCTTCAAATTCTTTTCTTTGAATTCTTTTTCTGAAACATTTGAATAAAATCTCCGAATGCTTAACAATCTTTGCTTTCCGTCTATCACAAGATACGAATTCTTTTTTTGCTTATTTTCTGCTAAAATTATTGGAGGAACCGGAAATCCTAACATCAATGACTCTATTAATCTACTTTTTTCTTGTTCACTCCATGCATCTCTTCTTTGAAATGAAGGATTTAAATCAATATTTCCCTTTTCCAATTG
>CAKUXT010000217.1 GCA_934700375.1 uncultured Bacilli bacterium
TTCAATGTGGGAAAAGCCCAACACACTACGAAATCATTCCGAAATTTTCAATGACATTTGAAAAATTCAATGAAGAACTATCAAAAATCATTTTCCATATAGTAAAATGAATAGAAAGGAGTTGCAAAATGACTATATATAAAATTCCCGAACTTCAATGGAGCGATGAAGAAGCATACGAGAAAGGGCGTAGAGATGATCTGGTCTTGGAAAACGAAGGACATTTCTACCGCCTGAATATTTACGACTCAATTGGTTTTCAACAGGATGTGCAACGCGAGGTCTCGTATTCCGGCTATTCGGTTTTGGAACCTAACCTCATTATATTAAAGGAAGTCACTCGAAATGAAATCGAGAACGTACTAAAAAAGGAAATTACAAGCGATACACTTACGTTGATGAAGGAATATGAGGTTAAGAATGGGAAACTCATAATTGCTAGTAATGCAATCGAAGTCGCTCAAGCCAAAGGATACAATATTGATGCAAATATAGGAATAGACGATTTGGTTATCTATTGATGCAATATCATTGATTGTTGCGGATTAATGGGCTGCTTATAACTTGTTAGTTACGAGCAGCCCTTTTGCAATTGTTTAGGGATTTGTAAATTGTTACGCTTGGCTATAATCGGGCACAGATATTCAACCTCTTTTATGCCTTAAACTCCATCCCTAGGACATATGTTATGATTGATATTCATTCTAGCCCCACAGTCGCATATAAGCGGAGAATATCTGTATACCGACTCAGCATGCGTTCTCATCTCAGGAAAAGCCTGAATGGAAAGTTGAAAATGTAGGCTTGAATGTTATGATTTGTATCTGTTCGTTTCATGTTTCATTTCTTTGCCTATTGTCATATCCAAGCTTTCGCAGAATTGATGAATCAAAAGGCTCAAATCATTCGTGTTTATTGAGAAATTTCAAAGTTATTTATTTGCTGATTTGTGGTGCAAACTTTTTGTTCCTTAAGACTTTAACATAGGGATTTAAGAATCCCACCTAAAAGAATCCGAAGCAACTTTTCTTCAGTCTATATCGATAGGGAACGATAACAGTAAATCTTCGATATCCTTTCTGGTGATGAAAAGAGCAAGGGAAATGTATGATTGGTTTGGAAAACTATCATTGCAATGATATAATTTAGGCATATATGATGGATAAAGGAGATGTTTGCTTATGCCCATTGTCAAACTGTTGCATGGTACGGATCATATTATAGAAACACTCGACTATTCACTTGGAAAACCGCATAATGATTACGGGCAGGGCTTTTACTGCACGGAAGATCCTGAAATGGCAAGAGAATGGGCATGCAAGGAAAATAAAGACGGCTTTGTAAACGAATATAATTTCAATACCGATGGATTGAATGTGTTGAATCTTCTCGATGGCAAACACAGTGTATTGAATTGGATGGCGCTATTGCTTAAAAACCGCATCTTTGCCTTGCAGGACGAAATTGCAATCGATGCAAGAAAGTACATAATCGAGAATTACTCTGTTGATATAAGCAGGTATGATGTCGTCATAGGTTATCGAGCGGACGATTCTTATTTTTCATATGCTCAGTCTTTTGTCAGCAATACATTGCCGCTTAAAAGCCTTAACAAAGCATTGAAACTTGGAAAACTTGGTGTACAGACCGCTCTTGTTTCTAAACGGGCATTCAAGCAAATAGAATTCATCAAAGCAGAACCAGTGGACAAAGAATTGTATTATCCTAAATTTTTGTCTAGAGATATAACGGCACGAACGACTTATCAGAATGCAATCAAGAAAAGCCGCTCTTACCGCGACGATATATTTGTTATGGATATTTTAAGAGAGGAAATGAAAAATGACGATCCACGCATACAACGAATTGTATTTGAATGATGCTATAAGAAACTTAGCAAACGCTTTTGATTATGCGATAAACGTATGTGGACTTGAACCTGATTGGTTTGCAAGCCTTTTCGTTCAGTCTGATGCGTCAACACAGTTTGAACGTGGAAACCCAGCTTTCATTTCCGGTAAATCGGGAGAAGAACTTGTCAGAGACATTCTTCATGAAGTCTGTCCGGAAATGAAACTGAAATCTTCTACGTTTTCAATAGACCGCACGAAAGAATATTGGGCGGGCTGGGCTTTGGCTCAATATCAATGGGCAACTGCAAAACGCTTCAAAGATATTTTCAAACGTATTCCGCTCAGCGAAATCATTTCTATGTATCCCATTTTTCATGAAATGGATATAAGCCGTTTCAATGAGTCGATGGATAAACGTTACAATGAGTCTGTTACAGATGCAAAGCTTCGCAAGATCCGTGAAAGCAGACAGCTTTCACAATCGGAACTTGCTAAACTGTCAGGAGTCAATATACGTTCTATTCAGCTTTATGAACAGCGTGTAAACGATATAGACAAGGCTCAGGCACAGACTTTATATAAGTTATCTCTCGTATTGGGTTGTAGCATCGAAGATCTGCTTGAAAAGCCTGAAACGTTTTAAGGTATAGTGAGTCATTGAATATATAGCTTTAAGAATCCTACCTAAAAGAATCTAAAGGAACTGATTTCCAGTTGTCATGAATAGAAAACGATAATAGTAATTACGCATACTGACAAAAAAAGATGAAATCCGTCACATTGTACCGCACCCCTGACATTGGACTTTAAAT
>CAKUXT010000218.1 GCA_934700375.1 uncultured Bacilli bacterium
ATTCTTAGCCGCATAAACAATCTTAAAAAAATAGAAAAAGCGTTGGTCGATGCCAACGCTTTTCAATTACTTACTTTTTCTCTTCTTGCTGCTCTTCTTCGACGACTTCAGGAACGAGAATCTTTTTGATGAGGAATTCTCTTCCGGAAAGAAGATCTTTATCGAAGGAATTGCATTTCGGACAATATCCTTCATTGGCGATGACATTGAATACTTCTCCACAATGCTGACAGCGCGCCATACCTGGAATGACTTCCAGTTTCAGTTTTGTGTTTTTGAAGAAAGGCTTCTTGTCGATGGCGGCTGGCCAGCACTCATCCAAGTAGACGGGGATGACACCGCATAACTCACCGACTTGAAGAACGATTGTATCAACAGCAGGAAGGTTCTCTTCTTTGACAGCTTGTTCGACAACGCGGACAATTTCAAATACGATACCCAGTTCGTGCATTTCTTAATCCTTCTTGGAGATAGGCTTGACGATGATCTTTCCGACACGCTTGATGGCATGCTTTGCCATTTCAAGCGGAAGCTTTTCATAAACCTTGGCGATAACGGTCTTATCGTTTCTGACAAGGTGGATGGCATCGAACTTGCACTTTGTCGTGCACTGTCCGCAGCCGATACACATATAGGAGTCGACCTTAGCGGCACCGCATCCTAAGCAGCGGGAAGTTTCAAGTTTCATCTGCTCTTCAGTGAAAGTGGCTCTTGTATCTTTGAAAGTGCCGTGATTCTCGTTGATGGACAACGGGCGCTGACGCTTGACATTGTCATAACCGGTAAGTTCGAGGTTGTCTTTGTCGAGTTCGACATAGACTCTTCTGTCTCTTCCGTATTTCTGTGTCTGTCCAGGCCATACTGCTCTATGAAGAGAGATGGATCCTTCTTTTCCGCCTGCGATTGCATTGATGGCAAACTTCGGACCGGTGACACAATCACCGCCTGCGACAATATTGCTCTCTCCGGTAACATAGAACTGATCGACTTCGACAGCACCATTCTTCTTGACTGTGACATTGGTTCCGTCAAGGAGGTGGCCCCATTCGATCCTCTGACCGATAGAGACAAGGACATAGTCTGCTTTCACTGTGATGGTATCATTTTCATCATAGGTCGGAGAGAATCTGCCTTCGCTATTGAAGACGGAGAGACACTTTTTGAATTCGACGCCGACGACCTTGCCGTCTTCGACTAAGATGCGCTTCGGGCCATAGCCATTGTTGATGATGACCTTTTCACTTTCCGCTTCTTCGATCTCTTCTTCGAGCGCAGGCATTTCTTTTCTCTGTTCCAAAGAGTACATATTGACGGTTTCGGCATTGCATCTTGTTGCTGTTCTTGCGACGTCGATAGCGACGTTTCCACCACCGATGACGACAACATTTCCGTGGAGAGGTTTCTGTTTGTTCAAAGCAACTGACTTGAGGAAGTCGACACCTAAGATGACACCGTTTGCGTCTTCTCCTTCAATGCCGAGCTTTCTTCCTTCGCTTGCACCGATTGCAAGATAGAATCCATCAAATCCTTCTTCCTTAAGCTGGGCGATGGTCTTGTCTTTTCCGACTTCGACACCGGTGACAAACTGAACGCCGAGTTCACGGAGAATATCGATTTCAGCTTCGACGACATCTTTTTCAAGACGGAAGGCAGGGATGCCAAGTGTCATCATGCCGCCTAACTTTTCTTCTTTTTCAAAGACGGTCACAGAGTAGCCGTCGACTGCAAGATAATAAGCGCAGGAGAGACCGGCAGGACCGGAACCGATGACAGCAATATGCTTCTTGGAATAATCGTGTTTCTTTGTCGGGATGAATCTGTCAGCGCTGTTTTTGTCTTTGTCAGCGATGAACTTTTTGATTTCATCGATAGCGACACCCTTATCGATCTGACCGCGGGTACAGGCATCTTCGCATTTATGAGGACAGATACGGCCGCAGATTGCCGGGAAGGGATTTTCTTTCTTGATCAATTCAAGGGCTTCACGGTATTTGCCCATGGAAGCGAGTCTGATGTAACCCTGGACAGCGATATGGGCAGGGCAGGCTGTCTTACAAGGAGCAGTACCTGTTTCCAAGGTGTCCTGTCTGTTTTCACGATAATCGATATTCCATCTGTCTTTACCCCAAATGGTGTTTCTGACCTTGTCGTATTTCTCAACTTCCAAAGGCTTCTTGGTGCAAAGCTTCTGACCGAGCTTGATCGCATTGGTCGGGCAGTTTTCGACACACTGACCGCAGGCGACACAGTTGGCCTGATTGATTTCAGCGTGATAGTTGCTTCTTTCAGCGTCAGGGCAACGGAACATGGTGGAGATACGGATGGCGAAGCAAGAGCAGGCACAGCAGTTGCAGATAGCTGCGGATTCGCCGGGTCCTTCTAAGTTCGGCATCTGGTGCATAAGACCATTTTCTTCGGCCTTTCTGAAGATTTCTTTAGCTTCTTCTTTTGTGATCTGTCTTGCTTTTCCGGTTTTGATGAAATATTCGGCTCCAGTACCCATCTGAACGCACATATCATCTTCTAAGTGTCCGCAGCCTTCGCCGATGATTCTTCTGGAACGGCGGCAGGAGCAAGGTGAAACAGAGAAGGTATCATATTTATCGAGATAGTAGGAAATCTTTTCGTAAGGGAC
>CAKUXT010000219.1 GCA_934700375.1 uncultured Bacilli bacterium
GACGTATTCACCAAAAATCGATTCATCATAAATATATTGATTATGATCATAGTCGTATAAACTACCTAATGTCAAATCATAATTCTTTTTGTAATTATCCAAAATCTTATATCTAATACAATCATCGTTCTCCAAATAATACTGAACATATTTGTTTTTAAATACAAAATGGTCACTTTGAACATTTTCAAAAGTAAATGTATACAAATACTGCGTGTCATCATCCGTTGTTCCTAAGTTTTGTATAACAACGTTATCGTTAGAACTAAAACGAGCTTTCTTTTCCTTTTCTTGCTTAACTTCATAAAAACCGGCAGAATGGTATGATTCCGAATCAAATAAGTCAAAATCATCGAAATAATATAGGATACCTAAATCCGATTTCGCACTATCATCAGGAACCATGGCTAAGGCATAGGACGATTGGAAGCCACAGGTTTTCAAGTTATAAATAACACTTTCAAATACAACGTCAACGATATCATCATTTTCGGAAACGTTTTTAGAAATTTCAGATTCTGCATTTCCGCCTATTACTGTGATATCAATTTTGGGTTCAACATCATCATTCAGGGATGTGTTTCCTTCAATAGATGAATGGTCACCCCAATAATCACCATTCTCCCCATTATTGAATGTCAATTTATCCTGATTGCCTGGCTTTTTGTATTCACAGCCACCCAACTGAACAATAGATAACGTGCTTAACAATAAGAACAATATTTTTTTGACGAATTTATTCATTTTATGCCTCCACTATCATTTAAAAGAAGACGAACTTAATGACAATTATCAGAATTATTACTGCAACAAGAATAGCTGCGGCGATAATGACATATGTCCATTTGAAGCCTGATTTTTCACCATCTTTACTCTTGTTGGCTTTTTCAATCTCAGTATTTAAATCCGAAATGCTTGTCTGCACTTCTTCCTCAGAGGCGTCAAGATTATTAAGGACTTCAAGCGCTTTATTGTATGCTTTGACTAAACTGTTATGAGTGGAGTGATCAGTTATGGACTCATCCAGAGCTAATATCTCTTCCAGTTTGTTTTTCAGTTCTACTTTATCTTCTCTGACGCTCAATTCCTCTTTCAGCTGCTTCAATTCAGCTTCTATTTTATCGAGTTCCTTTTGTTCATACTTTTCAGCAATAGCATTCTGTGCTTCTTGATATTTTTCTCTCAGTCTACTCACTGTTTCGCTGGTATAAATACGATTATCAATAGAAGCAATCTCATCGACAAGGCTTTGAAGATTCTTGCTATCTCCTGCCATGACCAAAGAATTGATTGCCTGTTTCAGATTGAATACCGCTAGATTCACATCAGACTGTTTATTATTGAAATCTTTATAAATAGCAACGGCATTATTATATTGAACTATCAATGCATTCCAGGATGCCGTGGTATATTTGTCTTTATTCAAAGCCTGTGCATTTTTGATTTCAGCAAGCAAAGCTGAGAAATCCGCACGATAGACCAGTAGACCATATGCATCATCAAGTTTCTGGATCACATCATCAATCTGTTCCTGTGTTGCATCAACATCGATATATATCTTATAAGCTTCGTTATACACATCATTCAATGCAGAGATTGTCTGCGGAGTGTACTTACTGCAATCCACTTTAGAAATCACTTCAAGCTTCAGCTTCAATTGATCTTTCTTTCCTCTTTCTACAAGGGATAAAAAGGCAACTTTCAATTTATTGACGGCTTTCTCGACTTCATCATTGGTCGGATCATCTTTCAGATAAACGATCATCGATTCATTATATGCTTTTGTCAAATTAGAATAGGAGGAGGAAGTATATAAAGCATCGTCAATTTTCTCATATCTATTGAGTAAGGCGTGTAATTCTGTTTTGTCCGCGGTCAGAACAAGGCCTTTGTATGCATTATTCAGATTTTCAGTAGCAGTATTGATTTCAGCTTGAGTAGCGGCAGGATTGTTATACACTTCCTTTGCTGCATTAAGGCAATTGCAATAATTTGTATAAGATGCGACGGTGTAAAGGTCACCATTTACTTTTCTGTCAATTGCAGCTTTAAGCTCTGACGAATCATAAATGATTTCTTCGCCCATTGAAATCTTATTTAAATGCGAATTGTTGTAAACGTTTGTATAGCAGATATTATCTAATGTCGAATCAAAGGCTTCCGAGTAACGGGTGTTTCCTGTAATATCGATGACGATTTCATATTTGTTTCCAAGTCTATCGATAAAATCCAAATAATATGTGCCTTTTTTGTACAAGGTCATATTGCCTAATTCAGAAATCAAGCATTTGATTTCATAAGAATAGACGTTTGGCGCTTTGATGGTAACGATGCAGTCTTGATCTAAGGCATTAGAAATAGACAAAAGTGAAACACTGTCTCCAGTGATTTTAAAGTTTCCTGATGCCAGTGTTGCAGAGCTGACATTTACTTTTTCGCTCACTCCACCATTCGTTACAGACCAGCTTGAAGTAGTCTGATTGTCATTGGCAAAATAAACATCATAATTGATGAACTTACCATATTTATTAGTCTCAGTAATCAGGTATTTTGATGTGACAGTCAACTGTTCATTTAACGGAATATCATATTTGATGCTATATGT
>CAKUXT010000220.1 GCA_934700375.1 uncultured Bacilli bacterium
TCGGTATCGTTTTGATCGTCTTCGGTTCCTATACTCAGGCCTTCTTCCTTGTCATAGCCTTTGCAAATACGCTCATCGGTATCATTCAGGAGATGAAAGCAAAGAAGACTTTGGAAAAGCTTAAGCTTGTCACAGATGCGACATGTGAAGTCATCAGAGACTCTAAACCATCCGCCATCAAAACAACCGAACTTGTCCTAGATGACATTTATCGAATCAAAAGCGGTGAACAGGTTCCGACAGATTCCATCCTTGTAGACGGAAATGTCGAAGTCAATGAATCCCTTCTGACCGGTGAATCCCTGCCAATCAAAAAGCAGCCTGGAGACAAAATCTATGCAGGCTCTTATATCGTCTCTGGCTCAAGCTTATGCAGAGCTGACAAAATCGGCGATTACAATTACATCTCCGGCATTCAGAACAAAGCCAAGGAAGTCAATAAACCGAAATCCGAATTGGTCCGTTCCTTGAACTCCGTCATTAAAGTGATCGGCCTTATCATCATCCCGTTAGGTATCCTCACCTTCGTAACGCAGTGGATGAAATTCGACTACATCAAAGACTGGTGGCTAAGAGCTTCCGAAACTATCTCCAAAACAGCAGGAAGCATGGTCGGAATGATTCCTTCCGGCATGTACTTGCTTACTTCTATCGCATTAGCAAACTCCGTCATCGAATTATCCAAAAAGAATGCGATGGTACAAGACCTTTACTCCATTGAAATGCTTGCCAGAGTCGATTCCCTCTGCCTTGATAAAACAGGTACTTTGACAGATGGTACCATGCGTGTAGATGAAGTCGTCAAGATCGATAATTCCTACGACTTAGAAAACCTTATCGGCAGCTATCTTAACGCCTTCAGCGATACCAACCAGACATCGATTGCCTTATCGCAGAGATTCCCATTGAAGAATACTTATCGAATCATCGATACAATTCCTTTCAGCAGTGCAAGAAAATATTCCGTCGTCGAATTCAAGAATTTAGGAACATTCCTTCTCGGTGCTCCTGAATACTTATATAAAGGAAGAGACCGCACTATTCTCGAATACATCTCTTCCAAGCAGTCTTCTGGTTATCGTGTTGTCATGTTATGCAAATCGGAAAACCCGATTCAGAACGGAACCATCAAAGGAAGATTCACTCCTGTCACCATCTTCACTTTGGAAGACCATATCAGACCTGAAGCACCTAATACCATTCAGTGGTTCAAGGATAATGGCGTAAATATCAAAATCATTTCAGGAGACAATCCTCTTACAGCAAGCGAGATTGCCAAGAAATGTGGCGTTCCTAACGCTGAAAAATGCATTTCCTTGGAAGGTCTCTCCAACAGAGAAGTCTCTCAGATCGTCAACGAATATTCCGTCTTCGGACGTGTCACTCCTGAGCAGAAAGCATTGATCATCAAAGAATTGAAAAATCAAGGACACACTGTCGGAATGACAGGCGATGGTGTCAACGACATCCTCGCCATGAAGACAGCGGACTGCTCCGTCGCTATGGCAAACGGTTCATCCGCAGCCAGAAACGTCGCTCATCTTGTTTTATTGGATTCCAATTTCGCATCCATGCCTCTTGCCGTCCAGGAAGGAAGGCGCTGCATCAACAACGTACAGCGTTCTTCTGCCCTATACTTGATGAAAACAATATTCACTGTTGTCTTTACCATCGTCGTCCTTCTCACCTTCTTAAACGGCGGATACGGCATCGCTTATCCTTTCTCTTCCAATAACCTCCTCATTATGGAAAGTGTCTGCATCGGTCTTACCTCTATCTTCTTGGCCTTGCAGAAAAACGATCAGCCTATCTCCGGTCACTTCTTGAAGAATACCTTCTTGCGAGCAGTTCCGGCTGCCATCTGTCTGATTGTTGCAATATCCATCAACTATATTCTCCGTTATTCCGGAGACTTCTTAGAGCTTACTGGAATGATTGATGAAGAACTAGCCTTTACCACCTTCAACTCCATCACAATGACTATTATCTCTCTTGCTATGGCCTATATCTGCTTCATGCCTCTTACTCCTATCAGAAAACACTGGTACAGAGCCATGATGTTCTCAACAACATTTGTCCTTACCATGTTTGCAATCTTTGTTCTTCCTTTCATTCCAACATTTACAGGCGAAGGGAACAATCTTTCTTTCTCCTTTATCGGAATTGATTTCCGTCAGATGAACAAGATCATGTGGATGACTGTCATCATCTATGCAGCAAGCTCTTCTAGCGCATTGATGGCCCTGATGAATTTCTTCAAAGGCATCAGTGAAAGAAATGAAGAGGCAAGAAAAAAGGCCCTTCTGAACGCTCAAAGCAAAGCAAAAGCTGAAAGCAGCACTGAGAGCACTGACGATAAATCTGCTGCAATGTAGTTTCCTATAACAGGCTTCCGTATCAAAAGAAGCCTGTTTTTATGTATGATGGGCATGCCATTGCTCTAGGGTGAAAGTCCCAATAGGCGTAGTTGTCGACGAACTATATAGCGACTCACAAAGCGTAAACCGGTGACGGAGCGTGAAAAGAAGTGATAGCGAAATCGTAGCCCTACGAACAGAA
>CAKUXT010000221.1 GCA_934700375.1 uncultured Bacilli bacterium
GAAAAAACGACAACCCTTTTCCGAGTTGTCGTTGAAATACTGGCTTTCTGTCAACGTCTTAAGTTAATGACATTGGAGCAGCTGCTCCACCTATCGTGTTTTAAAACTTAGATTATCGGTCTGATTATTTTAAGAACTTTAGAGACTGTGACTTTGCAGGTTGCTGTCGTTTTAGCAGTGACATGGATGGCCATGTTTTCAAAGGCGCCGGCCTTGATGACTAAATCACCCTGTTTTGTCAAAAGATAGATTTTATTGCCTGATGTGGCTTTGACTACCATTGTGAAATTCTCAGTATCCGAAAGCATGAAGCGATATCTAACATCTTCTGTTCCGACGTTTCGGATCGTGATATGGAAGAGACGTGTCTCATTTTCGATGAATTTACATTCGACTTCGGCTTTATCATCGACGAATTTCATAGAAGGGCCAGAGGAATACATACAATCATAACAGGTACCGTTTCTATAGAAGTTGGAATCGTGTTTATGAACATCTGTGATTTCGACTTTTGCAATTTTTTTGCCAGCTCCGGATTCGTATTCTGTGAGATAGAAAGTGCGGCCGATGAATCCCGGCGTTGAAGTAGGAAGATAGAATTTGACACCTTCGACTGTGTCTCCGCTTGAAACCATTGAGATGTCTTCCGGGAAGAACATTCTGGCTTTTTTAGTAGAAAAGGTGTCATCGAATCTGAGGTTGGGGAAGTATGCTTCCTTTTTGCTATCCATCAAAGGAGTATGTTTTCCACCCTCGTCTTTTGTATACACATAGACCTTTGCTAAGAAGCAATCATAATCTTTCAGTGTGTCTTTCTTGCTGAGCGTATAACCTCTAGAGACTTCTGCCTTTGTGACACCTGTGATTTGCATACCGACTTCTTCACCGACTGTTGCTTTATCGAGGGCAACTCTTCCTCTTTCTATTGCTGCGACTGTGACGGTCTTGCCAATTTCATGCATGTAAAGGGAATCGCTTTTTTTGATTGTACCACGAGCAATGTCTGTTGTGATGATGACGCCTTCTCTTCCTGAAATGGTGAATATATCCTTGATACCACAATAGAAGTCAGCGGTATCATAGCTTGTCAAAGTGACTTCAGTGATATCTGTGATATCCAATGCATAGTTAGGATTATCAATCTTCAATGCTGTTGCAGGGACCTTCTTGATACCTGCGACATCATAGGACTTGTCAAGAACAAGCTTGACTGTTTTCTTCGTGACGGTATCGAAGGTAACTTCGATATCGTCTAACTGAATCATATCATCGACAACATTGGCGCCTAAGTCTCTGACAAATTCTTTCTTAGTCAGTTTGACTGCGAATTGTGCAATCTTCATTTCGCCTGTCTTTTCAGCAGCCTGCCATTCACTTGTTTCAGGGAGTGTGATCTTGTATTCATAGACTCCGACATCAGAAGGAGCATATGTCGAGTAGGCTTCTGTTCCTTTCAGTCTGTATTCGACTTTCATGTTTTCTTTGCTTTCGGTTCCGATATAGTTATCCAAGGCAAAAGGTCTTGTGTCATAGACAAACTCTGTCTGAGCGACAGTGATGGTTCTCGGCCTTAAGGTGAGGGCAGTACCTTCAATCGTCTTTTCTTCGTGGAAGGCGCAGACAGTGCAGGTTCTTTCATCGACTCTGTCCTGCTTATATGCGGCTTCTGTTTTGACAGTCCAAGTTCCTTCATGTGCACTGAAGTCCTTCTTCATTGCATCGTGACCGGTGCATGTCGTTTCATGCCAATGGCCTGTTTTATCCTTCTTCCATTCTGTTCCCCATTCATGGGTGCCGGTATTTTCAACAGTTCTTTCTGTTTCAAAATTACAGACGGAACAGACACCTTTTTCTACTTTGTCGGTATGAACACCGGCTGGTGTCTTTTCAGTCCAGACAAAAGTATGATCGGCGATATCTTTCTTATCACCGCAGGATGTATCTTTGCAGGTGTGCCAATGCTTGGTATCATCATGATCCCAGGTGTCAGAATAATTGTGCTTGTGGACAGGTGTTTCTGTCTTCTTTTCTGTAACGACAGGCTTTTCAGTAACGGCAGGCGGAGTTGTTGTATTGCTTTCTTTTTTGCCACAGCTGGATAATGGACCTGTTGCCAATAATGCCAGCGTTACAATCAGTGCGGATAGTTTTTTCTTATTCATATTTGTTCTGTACTATTCATTTGTTGTTCCCCAACAGTACATTTACCTCCTTGTTGGTATGGGGAAAGGCTAAGAAATGTTTTGAATCTATTATTCTGTTACGACCGTGAGGATGTGTTCCAATGTCAAACCGGTAGTCACTGCAGTGAAGATGAGCTTTGATCTATCGGGAGAGAATGCAGCTGTCGCACTGGAGAAGAATCCATACTCATGGGCAGGGATACCATTTTTCATATCCTCTGCGTTGTCAAAGAAGATAATGGCATTGTTAGTGATTGTATAAAGAACAGTGCAGTTGATTAACTCCGGTTCCATACCGAAGGTAGCAGCTGCTTTCTCTTCGGTCTTGTCAAATTCGAATCGGATCGTGACAGCCTGATTCATTT
>CAKUXT010000222.1 GCA_934700375.1 uncultured Bacilli bacterium
TTCTGACGTTTTTTCGATTCAAGGCCCGCTGTTTGTCGGCGTTTTGGCAGATTTTTAGTTCCTATGAGTAAAGACTAATCAGAGCCATTAGACATCAATACCGATGTACTGAATAATCCAGATACCAAATATGATCCTTCTGTCTTACTGGTCAAGACATCCGCAACGTCTGATTCGGATGTCTTGACAGATGACATGAAAAATCTTGGTATCGAATCCATCAAAAGCATCGCTCCTAGAAGTGAGTGGAAGAAAGCCACACTGAAAGAAGGCATCGATGCCCTCTCCGTCATCAAGAAGTTCAGAAACTCCGGCCTTTTTGATATGGTCGATTTCGACTATATCTATGACACAGAGGAAGTCAAGGAAGAGACAACCGCAACGACAAGCACAATCCCGACTGAGATTGCAGACTATCAGAAACAGGTCAATGTCGATAAGGCCTGGAAGTATTTGGAAGACAAAGGAAAAGATGCAGGAGGAGACTCCAGTGTCATCGTCGCTGTCATTGATACCGGTGTTGACTATAACCATATCGACTTGAAACAGAACATCTGGATCAACAAGCTCGAAATTCCTGGAAACGGAATCGACGATGATGATAACGGATATGTCGATGATGTCTACGGATGGAACTTTGTCGGAGACAATAATGATCCGATGGATGACAACGGACATGGTACCCATGTCGCTGGCATCATCGGCGCTGCCAACAACGATATCGGTGTGACAGGTGTTGCTTATAACTGCAAGGTCATGCCTATTAAGGCCGGTAACAGCTCTGGTTATTTCAATAACTCTGATATTGCTTCTGCTATCACTTATGCCTATATGAATGGTGCAGATGTCATCAATATGTCTTTTGGTGGTACTAGTGTTACGATGGCTGTTCAAGAAGCTCTTGAGAAAGCTTATTCTAAGAGTTTCCTTGTTGCTGCTGCCGGTAATGACGGACTTGGTAATGAATTCCCAGCTCTTCCGATAGAAACTGTTTATCCTGCATCTTATTCTTTTGTTGATGGTGTCATGAGTGTAAATGGGGCAAATAAAACTTCTGTGTTTTCTAATTGGGATGCGAAGGCTAATACGAAAATCGAATATGAGTGTTTCGCCCCGGGAGAATATATTTCATCTACATTCCCTGGTAATAGATATGCAAGTCTTTCTGGTACATCTATGGCAGCACCGGTTGTTTCAGGTATTGCTGCCTTGTTGCGTTCTGCTGTTCCGAACAAGAACGAATTCCCGTCTAAGTTTTTGATGTCTCAGATTATCAATACATCTGAGACAAAACCAATATTCAATTATTGGAACGGAAAAGCAATGGTTGTCGATGCCTATAAGGCATTGACAGCGGCTCCTAAACCGGACGTTTCCTTATACGATTGGTATACATTCGATAACAAGAGTATCAGTTCTAAGAATAATGGTGATGATAATATTGATGCTGGTGAGACTGTTCATATTGGTGTTGAGCTGATGAACCATGGCGGTATGGCCAAGGACGTTACGGCGACCATTGATGTGAAACGAAATGGATTAGAGGATGTCGTTGATCCTTATGTGACGATTACAACGCCGACTGTCAAATTCAGCGACATCGGAACTTACTCTGTCCGTGATGCTGGAAAGAAGATGGAAAGCGATACTGTTGTGGATGTCGAGAAGCCCTTTGTGTTCGATGTCGCTGAAAATGTCCCTAACAATTATCAGTGTGATATCAATATTCATGTTACATGGAAGAATGGATTGGATAGTAAAGATACAACTTTATATTCTTTTGATGATGTGATGAGTGTTACCTTCCATAGAGGAGAAGTATTGCCTGCTAGAATTGATACCGATACTACTTTGACTGCAGATAAGCTTTGGATTATCAATGATACTGTCAGAATATGTGAAGGTGTTACTGTTACTGTTGAACCGGGTACAAATATTCAGTTCTATGAACAGAATCAGAGCAAGTATCAGTATGCTTCGCCTAAGATTCTTTTGGCTGAAGGGGCTAGTTTTATTTGTAATGGTACGGAAGACAAGATGATTAATATCTATCCTTCGGATGGATACGAAAACTTTTTGGTGTGTTTTGATTTTGATGAACCCTTAAATGAATTAACTTCTATTTCCTTTAATTGTGTTAGCATGATTAACGTTTCTCTTTTGTCACGTGCTTTTATCGGTAATGGAGAAATTTTTATCAATCAATCACTCTTGGATTTTGGTGGGGCTGGTTGGATAATTGAAAATGGAGAAGTTAGTGGTGGTTCGTTTGGCTTTTCAAATACTACGATGAAAAAATCAGAAATTAAAATTGGTAATGGCATTGAACTGGATGTATACGAGTGTCAAGAATGCGTATTTTATATTCAAGGCGTAAACAGTTATTACCTTCGGCTTAATTTTTCAAATTGCAAAAACAATATGTTTATTTTTAATGTGCGAGACTTGTCAATAATTCTGTGTAAATCTTTGTAATGCAAATGACTTCATCATTGTCATCAATCCGTATCGTCT
>CAKUXT010000223.1 GCA_934700375.1 uncultured Bacilli bacterium
GCAACTATACTGCTACCTGTGATGTATCTGTCAATGGATATCACGTGTCTAAGACAGTATTCACCAATATCGGAAAAGTCGAAAACAATGCTTACAATGGTAAGAACTATGAAATTGATGCCACCCATAATGATTATATGGATATCAAGTTCACTAGAAATGTTCTTGGAGAATGGGATTCTGTCGTTCTTTGGTACGATACTAAAGTTGCTGCCACATCCTTTGAATTCGATATTGAACTTATCAAAGGTGATCTCCCTTCCTTCTTATATGAATTCGGTGGTGAACTCAACTTCAAATCATTTGAAAGAGTCGCACTTACTAAAGGGGCTAGAATTACCCATAAAGCCAACATCACTGGTATGAACATCAAGACTGGTGAAGAGGGCAATGGTAGCTGGGGTTGTATCAACTTAGAATTTAACAATCCGCAGGATTCTTCTGATACTTATAGAACAGCAGAAAACAATGAAGTCGTCTTACGTATTCATAAAATGGGTATGATGGTAGGTGAGGGTGAAGCTCCGGCTAAGATATCTAACCTCCATTATGATGAAACCAAGAAGCAGCTTATGTTCAATAAGGAAAGAGCTTCAAGTGAATATGAGATTGAAGTCTATAAGGGAGAGACAAAGTTGACTCTTGATCAGGCTCAGACTAGATTCACAGGTGTAGAGAGCATTCCTAACATGTTAGTTGCCTTCACACCAAAGAAGGAAGAAAACTTCGCTTTAGTCAAAGGCAGCTACAAGGCAAGAGTCAGAGCTAAGAATTCTATCGGTGAGGGCGAATGGAGCGATTATGCTGAGTTCACTATTGGTGAAGTCTCTACCTCTACTTATAAATCAACAGGATTCACAAACAATGGTGCTATCACCAATGGTCAGTGGAATAATGGTGTTGATTATACAATCACTCCAACTGAACAAAGTATGGATATCTCCTTCACGGGAAGTGATGCGAATACTTGGGCATCTGCCTGTATGACATTTGATAAAAACGGCGGATATACAAAATTCCGAGTTGAACTTGAAGTCAAGAAAGGAAATATCTCTAAGATTGGTTTTGAATTTGCAGACTGGGCTACTAGTGAATCTGAAAATAGTGACGGCAAACAGCAGCATTTCTTTGACGATATCACAACGGGTAGAATAACAAGAGAATTCCAAATCACTACTAACCTTTCACTTGGTTTAGGCCAGCTTAATATCTTCTTAAACTGCAATGGTGCAGCTATCGGTGAAGCTTTGGTTTCTATCTATTCTATCGAACTTCTTAAAGCCTAATATGTTTTGATTATATCCTGGAGGCAATTGCCTCCAGGATATTCTTTGGAGGACTTATGGTCAGAAAATATATCCTTGAAAACTATCCTAACTGTATCCGTAAAAAGGGATGCAGTAAAGATGCGCTTGATTTGCCTTATTCGTATACTTCTCCCTGTGCTAAGGGATTGTTTGATGATCTTTTCTACTGGGATACTTATTTTATTAATTTAGGTTTGCTTCATGATGGTTTAGTTGATGTTGCATATAACAATATTAAGGATATGGCTTATCTGATTGAAAAGTTTTCTTATATGCCAAACGCTGCTAATTATGCGCTTATCAATCGTTCACAGGTTCCACTCTTTATTCAGATGTGTTTTGACTACTATCAGAGTACAAAAGATATTTCCTTTGTCCGTGAAATGTACAGTGTCATGGAAAAAGAATATCATTTCTGGACTGAAAGAAGATCGTTTGAAAATGGATTATGCCATTACGGAAACTGTGCTGATGATAAGTTCCATGCTTTTTTTTATGATGAATATAAAGGAAGAGTAAAGCATATTGAAAACAAAGAGTTCTCAAAAGAACAAGTTGGTGATAACGCTATGGCTGAATGTGAAAGCGGCTGGGATTTCTCTTCAAGATTTGATCAGCGCTGTCTTTCTTTTGCACCAGTAGATCTTAACTCCATCTTGTATGCAAACGAAAAAACATTAGCATTCTTTTCTTCCTTGCTATCAATTGAAAATGATTATGAACAAAGAGCAGAAAGAAGAAAGCAACTAATAAACAAATACTTGCATTGTCAAAAAGGATACTTTGATTATGATGTTAAAAATGACAAAATCAAAGTCTTCTATACTATAGCTTCTTTATTGCCATATGCTTATGGTATATCTTCTGATAAAGAAGAGTGCAGAAGAGTACTTTCTCACCTTGAAACTGAGAAAGGAATCCTCACTTCAGAGAAAGTGGAAACTGAATGCATATATCAGTGGGGATATCCGAATATGTGGCCGAATCTTGTTTATTTTGCCTTTAAAGCTTTAGATAACCTCTCACTTGCAGAAGAGGCGAAAAGAATATCTATGAAATATACAAAAGCAGTTGAAGATGAATTCAATAGATGTGGAAAACTTTGGGAAAAGTATGATGCAGTCAGTGGAGAAAAGGCTAAAGTAAACGAATATTCTGAGACTGAGATGATGGGTTGGAC
>CAKUXT010000224.1 GCA_934700375.1 uncultured Bacilli bacterium
GTGCTCCTGTTTGCAACAGGAGCATTGTGCCTGTCCCAATGTTGTGCTATAGTTCTATTTAAAGTCCAATGTCAGGCGTGCGGTACACATAAGGAAACGGCATTTACATTTGGATGGTAGTATAAATAGCGAAAAGTTTAGGATTTAATGTATCAAATTTGAACAATCTTGTACTCGTATCAGTACAAAACAGCATAAATCATGCTATACTTTTTCTAACCCCTATAATATAAAAGCAGGAGGAACAATATGAGTAGAAAAGACACAGAAATACATCAGATCGAATTGCTGCTTACCCTAGATTACCTTTTGAACTACACAGACAAAGATCATCCAGCATCACAGCAGGATATCTGCAGACATGCAACAGATTTCGATTTGAAATATGATCCAAATGCAACAAAGGGAAACGACGTCAGAAGACAAAGAATCGGAGACTGTCTTCAGTTCTTACTGTTTATCTCCGATAAGTTTAAAGATACTGATAAGATACCCTTTGTTGTCAATAGTACCGATACCGGTAAATTCTATATAGAGGAAAAGAATCATCTTAGCAAAGATCAGATCATCAATATCCTCGCAGCTGTCAAGAATGACAAGTATCTCAAGAAAGAGGATACTGATGATCTGATTGATAAGCTGTTGAATTCCTTGTGCAACAAGAATAACAAGGAATTATATAAAGAAGAATTAGAAAAGAAGAATAAAAGAGTCATCAAATATAGAAACGTTCTCAATAGAAAAATCAAACTGATACAGAAAGCATATGAAGAAAAGAAGTGTATTTTGATACTCAATACTCGTTGGCAACCTGTTTGTGGCGAGAAAATCGTCGATGGCAAAAGAATCATTGATAAAACCAATGTTTATAGCAGGCTTGTTGACGAAGAGGTCTATTGCCGAGTCTATCGTATAGAAGAACATAACAATAAGCCGTATGTTATCTTATTGCCATTAAAAGAAAGCAAAATCATCTTTGACACTATCGATAATCTCAATATCCCTACTGAACTAAGTGAAAGAAAACTGCTCTTGGATGATGAGGAAGATGATAATAGATTAGAGTATCTCTTTGAATCGAACAATCCTTCTTTAGCAGAAAGATATCATTCATTAGATGAATATATCAAAAAATCAATAAGACCAGAAGGTGGCTTTGTCTTCAAGACATCCTTCTATTTCTATTATCGATACATCAATCAGGTCAAAAAATCCTTTGAAGAATACTTCTCATGCGAAATGCCCTATGTCAGATGCCGTAGGTTTACCATTGACGAAAACAAAAAGGAATCATCTATTCTCCTGCGCCCATGCAAAAATGATTATTATGCAATCAAATGTGAACCCAGTGAGAATCCTCCGACGAATTTTGACTATGCAGTCGTCAATATCGAAATCAATAGACATGCCTTAGTCTCCTGGCTTGAGAACAATCCATCGATTGCGGGATTAGTGGATGTTGTATCACCTCGTTCCGTCAATGTGGAAGTCGGAAATTATTATCTCAATCTTCTTCTACGTTATCAGCACACTCTTGGAAGAGATAAAATCATAAATAGAATGAATGGATCTGACTTTGATGACTACAAGTTAAGACGTGACTTTATGCGTCAACAAACTAAGAAGAAAGATTCACTGGTGTTTCCTCGAAAGAAGAAGGATGATAAGAATAATCAGGGATGATTTTGCGACAAGATTTTCCAAGCCATCGGCTATATCAGATGGCTTGGAAAGTCAAATTTATCAACAAAACAGTTTTTGAATATTGATACTAGAAAGGTAAAAGAGCAAATCATGAAAACAATTACATTGAATGAGATGACGAAGATTCTTGATGATACATTGTCTGATCTGAAGAGCAAGAAAATCAAAAATGTAAATCTTGTTTTTTATGGTGAGAAAGGAATTGGAAGAAGATCAGTCATCTCAGAGTGGGAAGAGAAGCATGTTGAAGAAATTACATATGCTAAGCTAGAAATGGACGACATTACTGAAGTTATCGAAAACGAATATGGAGAAGATGCCGTTACTGAAAGACCAACATATGCAATTTTTGAATTGGATGATGAGTTTTGGTTTAACGATTCTGTTTATGAAGATGATGAAAATGATGAATTCGTTCATACTTATACAGTCACTGACGTGAATTGTGCTCGTAAAGATGTTGCTAAGAAAGTAAAAGTCTTTACCGAAATTATTAAGGATAGGAAATATTCTGCTTCTACTATTATGTCTGCTCCATATTTTGATACACATTTGGATTTACATAATGTTGGATTGATCATTGCAACAGCCGCAATCAAAGGAAATCCTGGTACCATTGCTCCTATTCCGGAAATAGAAGAATGCAGCAGTGTTGTAGTGCACCCCTCTCACTGGACCAAGGAGCAATAGCAATGATGGATGGATTCCAGGGAATCCATCCATCGGCGC
>CAKUXT010000225.1 GCA_934700375.1 uncultured Bacilli bacterium
CCTAAGAGACATAGTCATTTTGATTCATTTGTATCACCGATTTTTAACATTGGTGATACAGACGTTTCATGAATCATCATTCATGCTTTAACTTACAAGATAATCAGTTTTTCTCTTCTTCCTCATCCTCATTTTCAAATTGACAGGCTTCATGGGGAACACATCCATAAAGATATTCATCATGGCTTAGATGAATATCTTTATAGAGGCCATAATCAAAATATGGTCTTCCAAATTCACTCTCGCCCTTTACCTCATTGATCAGATAGTCTTTTACTTCTTCATTCAAATCAATCACTAATGTCAGGCGTTGTTCGCCATTGCCTAAAATAAAGAAACCATTTAACCTTGCACATATCATATGTCTGATGAAGACATCAGCAAAACTGTTTTTACACCAACTGTCATGAATCACATAATTTATCAGTCTGTTATATAACGGGAGATACTTTCGATATAGTTCTCTGACTTTTAAGATCAATTCCTTGCTCAATTCATTCTCATAATCATATTTATCATAATCGAAAGTCATATACTTGAATCGATATCCTTCCTGACTTAAAGCGATAGAGACGATGTTGTAGAGATAAAATCGAATAGTTTCCTTTTTGTTTTTATCATAATGTTTCTTCGCATAGTTTCTAATATCGATTTTTTCTTTCGTGAAACGAATGAATTCTTTATCATCCTTATAAGCAAAATTCACTGAAAAGTCTGTAGAACAGACAAAGACTTTTGCGCTAGGGTATTTATCGAATATAACTTTGAATTTCATGACATCATTATAATGCATAGTCTTTTTGTTTTGTAGAGAGTAACGTAAAGTCTATGTAATGAGGAGAATGCAAATAATGGGAGCAATTTGAAAGCTATCCTTCAACATTGCAGAGCAAATCCAACGAATATCATTTTCAACGCACTAGCAGTATTCAATTGTTTCGCCAACATATTCATGAAACTCACTAATATTGTTTATGTACATTGATTATCCACCATATCTACTTCTTTCGCTTTTCCTCGTAAGATTCTTTCAGTCTGTCTATTGCCATTTCTACACTCATTGTGTGATATGGTAAATAGGTTATCCGCATCGTCTTTGCGGGCGCTTGCTTGTAAATCTCTTTACTGCTTTCACCCGTATAATAATGCCATCTGCGATAAACATACCCGGTCCAATACATCGTTTCTCGGTCGTATGTCTCACCGCCCGTTTTCAACTTATCTTTGAGCTCGTCAAGAATACGCTCCATAATGTACTCTTTGCCTGCCCATTGCATATGGTTGAATTCCGAGTCAAGGTCGCTCGCTATGTTTGACAGCATAAAAGCCTTTATAAAGGTTTCACTATCCAAACCTTTTTCGATAGACATCTCGAACAATTGCCCTTGCATATCCGAAAGTGCCGATTGTAAACTGTCGCTCATATTACTCACCTCTCAAGATTTCATCGAAGAATTTTCCTTCTCTACGAAATTTCAGCAGTATCTCTTCCGTAAGGCCTATTCCCTCTTGTCTTCTGACAATACTCTTATCTCGGAGTATTGCCAATTCAAGAGATGTCAATTCTTTCTTATCTACGATTTCGAGTTGGTCGCATGCTTTTGCTGTTTTACAAACATACTGACAACCAAGGTCTAATGCAGAAAGGCTATGTATTAGTGCCACATCGGTTATTTCCTTTTCGAAAAAACTCTTCATCACTCGATACATACGATCGTTGGCGATATAGCCGAGTATCACATCGTATCCGTCAGCCAACCTTTCGTACTTCCTGTAGATCTCACTCCCTTTTACTTCGTCCATATACCCGCGATAATAAGCAATCAGCATTGCCCATTCGAGGTTCATTTCAACTTTCAAGACATTCAGTCCTGTCAAGTCGAGTTTCATCGTGTAAAGGATCGGTTTGTCTTCATCGCATATTAAGGTTAAAGGCTGTGCAGGGTCAGTACCGAGATAGAACCCTTTTCCAAAGTCACATGACTTGCGGCTTATCGGTTCGATCTTGCCTGTGATGCCTTTCTTTGAGCCGTGATAAACAATTAACCTGTTATCGTCCGCATCGCACTTTACCTGCTTTGCAATGTAGTCGAATAGGTCGATATTGTTCTTCTTGCAAAACTCGAACAATTGCGTTTGCGCCATCTTGTTCGGCTGCGTTTTCCCATTCTCCCACCGATTGATAGACAAAGCTGTCGTTCCGAGAGCCTTTGCAAACTGCTCTTGGTTCATTCCTGCACTTTGTCTTATAACTTTTATTAGTTTATCCATAGCAATCACCTATCACTTGATGTTTTCTAGATTATATCAAATGATAGGCTAATTGTTAATGGTTTATTCCGCCATCGACTCGATTTGCGAGACTTGTCAATAATTCTGTGTAAATCTTTGTAATGCAAATGACTTCATCATTGTCATCAATCCGTATCGTCT
>CAKUXT010000226.1 GCA_934700375.1 uncultured Bacilli bacterium
CGGTTATTCCTCCATCATGGAATGCCCGAAGATCGTCAAGATCATCCTCAACATGCGTCTTGGCGAAGCCGGCGGCAACGAAAAGAACGTTGAAGAAGCAGTCAACGAAATGGCTACCATTGCTGGACAGCATCCTGTTGTCACAAGAGCAAGAAAGTCCATTGCTAACTTCAAGCTTCGTGAAGGCGTTCCGGTTGGCGTCAAGGTCACTCTTCGTAGAATTCGTATGTACGATTTCCTCGATAAGTTCATCTCTATCGATCTTCCTCGCGTCCGCGATTTCCGCGGTATCAGCAAGGATTCCTTCGATGGCAGAGGAAACTATTCTGTTGGTATCAAGGAACAGTTGATCTTCCCTGAAATCCAATATGATAAAGTCAGTCGTACACAGGGTATGGACGTTGTTATCGTCACTACCGCTAAGACTGATAAAGAAGCATATGCTTTGCTCTCTAAGCTTGGCATGCCCTTCGCAAAGTAATAGGAGGAGATAATCATGGCTAGAAAAGCTTTAATGATCAAATGTGCCCAGCCCAAGAAGCATCCTAAGACCCAGAACTACACCCGTTGCTCTCGCTGCGGAAGAGTTCATGGCGTTCTCAGACAGTTCGGCGTCTGCCGTATCTGCCTCAGAGAAATGGCCTATAAGGGAGAAATCCCTGGCATGCACAAGGCCAGCTGGTAATGAAAGGAGAAGAGAAAAATGGTCAATGATACAATCGCGGATTTACTTACACATATCCGCAACGCAAACCTTATGAAGAACGCAACGACTTCTCTTCCGTCTTTCAAACTCGGAGTTGAAATCGTCAAGATCCTCAAGGAAGAAGGCTTCATCAAGGATTATGAGGTTAAGGAAGAAGAGGGCAAGCCCTTTAAGACCTTAGTCGTCACCTTGAAATATGATTCTCGCGATAATCGCATTCTCAATGGTATCCAGAGAATCTCCAAACCCGGTCTCCGTATCACGGTTCCGGCTGAGAAGCTTCCTAGAGTCCGTAATGGATTAGGCATTGCCATCATCAGCACTTCCAAGGGCTTGATGACTGACAAGACTGCCAGAAAACAGAACATCGGCGGCGAAGTGCTTGCCTATGTCTGGTAAGGAGGTATACCATGTCTAGAATCGGAAGAGAACCTATCGCCATCCCGGCAGGTGTCACCATTACTGTCAATGGTAACGTTGTCACCGTCAAGGGTCCTAAAGGCGAACTTTCCAAAAAGTTCAATTCTCATCTTTCTTTCGAAGAGAAAGATGGAAAATTCCTCGTCAAACGTCCTGGTGATACCATCGAAATGAAAATGAATCATGGTACTGCCAGAGCCTTGATCAACGATATGGTCAAGGGCGTCAATGAAGGATTCTCCAAGACTCTTGAAATCAAGGGTGTTGGTTATCGTGCTGAAATGAGAGGTGCCGATCTTGTCTTACATGTCGGCCATTCTCATGAAGACGTTGTCCATCCTATTGAAGGCGCCAAGATTTCTATCAATACCAAGGCAATGGAAATCATTGTCGAAGGTATCGATAAACAAGTTGTCGGCCAGCAGGCTGCCGTCATCCGTGATGTCCGCAAACCGGAATGCTATCATGGAAAAGGCATCCGCTATAAAGGCGAAGTCGTTACACTCCGTCAGCCCGCTTCTGCAAAGAAGTCCGCAGCCTAATCAAGGAGGAAATGAAGAATGTATACTACGTTCAATAAGAATAAGCAGAGACTTCATCGTCATGTCAGAATCAGAGCCAAGATCTCTGGTACAGCTGCATGCCCTAGAATTTCTGTCTATCGTTCCAACAAATTCATCTACGCTGCCTTAATCGATGATGAAACCGGCAAGACTCTCGTCTGCACCGATTCCTCTAAGCTCGGATTAGATAATCCTTCTAATTGCGAAGCAGCCAGCAAAGTTGGCGAGGACTTAGCAAACAAAGCCAAAGCTCTTAACATCGTTAAAGTCGTGTTCGATCGTTCCGGCTATCTCTACCACGGACAGGTCAAAGCTTTAGCTGAAGCCTGCCGTAAGGGCGGATTAGCCTTCTAAGGAGAAATAACAATGGCTGAAGAAATCCAGAATAACGTCGCTCCGGCAGAAACTGCCGAAGTCAAGGCTGAACCGGTTGCCGCCGGTGAGAAGTCTGCTGCCGCTGGCAGAGGAAACGGAAATCGCCGTTTCGGCCAGGGTGGTCGCCGTTTTAACGGCCGTGGCAATGGCCGTGGAAGAAGAGTTGAAGAGAAGCTCTACGACGAAAAGGTCGTCAAAATCTCTCGCGTCTCCAAGACTGTCAAGGGTGGTAAGCGTGTTCGCTTCACCGCACTTGTCGTCATCGGTGATGGCAAAGGCAAATATGGCTATGGTCTTGGTAAGTCCAGTGAAGTACCGGATGCAATCAAGAAGGCCTTAGCCGCTGCAAAGCGCAACATGTTCAAGA
>CAKUXT010000227.1 GCA_934700375.1 uncultured Bacilli bacterium
GACTTGATATCGATGAAAAGACGGGAAGAGTCCTGAATTCGCTTTTGATCAATGAAACAATGGAAGACGACCTGTAAAGGTCGTCTTTTTGATAAAAGACATGATTTGACAAAACCTTCTGCTGCTTTTTTGAATAATATATTTTTTTTGTCGAAAAATGTCGCAAGAATAGATTGTTTGTTGTAAATATTGACAAAAAGTATATAATAATTATTGAAAGAGGTTTTTCTAATATGACAACATTAAAAGCTAGTGGAAACACTCAAATTCAGAAGTTAGCCGGAGCAATCGCTGGAAACATTCGTCAGGAAGGTGAAGTCCAGATCTCCTTGGTTGGCGCATCCGCTTTGAACCAGGCCTTGAAAGCCTGCATCGTCGCAAGAAGATTTTTAAAGGATGATGAACAAAAGTGCGATATCGTTCTTCAGCCTGAATTCATGATGCAGAATTTCTCTGAGCCTTCCAGTGAAGAAAGCAGAGAAGTCACAACCATCATGCTTCATATCAGAAAGGTTGATTTTGATCCTGCTCACACCGTTTCTTCTGATGTTCCTAAGCACGAAGAAGCCGCTGAATAATTAATATATGAAGACTCGTCTTGTATCGCTTCCCGATATGAAGAAAGCAGCAGGACGGAATCGTTCAGTACCGGTCAGTTATAGGACTGCATTATTGAAACCTACGTCTTTCCTTGTCACATGGGGACAGGGAAAGACTTTTTGTATCAAAACCTATGGCTGCCAAGCCAATGTACGTGATTCCGAAATCATCCGCGGTTATCTTCTTTCGCTTGGAATGAAAGAACAAATGGATTTTGATGGTGCCGATTTTATTTTGTTCAACACCTGCGCTATCCGTGAAAACGCAGAAAATCACCTTTATGGTGAATTGGGCCGTGCCAAAGAGACTTATATCAAAAACAAAGATACGATCATCGCTATCTGCGGCTGCGTCATGCAAGAAGAAGCTGCTGTCAATTATGTATTGAAACACTTCAATTTCGTATCTCTTATTTTTGGTACGAACAATATCACATCCTTCTATTCATTATTGGAAGATGTCATCACACATCATGAAGGCATTGTTGATGTTCGTTCTAACTCTGACCTGATCGAAGAAGGTTATCTTACCAATGAGAGCAGAGAGAGCAGAACGACTGCGTTTGTCAACATCATGTATGGATGCGATAAGTTCTGCACTTACTGTATCGTTCCTTACACTAGAGGAAGAGAAAGATCCAGAAAAGAAGAAGATATTTTAGCTGAAGTGAGATGCCTGAAAGAACAGGGCTATAAACAGGTCACGCTCTTAGGACAGAATGTCGATGCGTACGGAAAAGATTTCGGCGATGAATACGCTTTTGCCTCCCTGCTTGAAAAAGTCGCGGAGACAGGAATCGAAAGAGTCAGATTTGTCACTCCTTATCCTTCTGACTTTAAGGTTCAGGTCTTTGATGTCATGGCAAAGCATAAGAACATCATGCCTTTCCTTCATCTTCCGATTCAGTCCGGCTCTGATGCCGTATTGAAGAGAATGAACAGAAGATATACAAGAGAACAGTATCTTGAAATCGTCCATGAGCTGAGAAAACGTCTTCCCGATGTCTTCCTCTCTACTGATATCATTGTCGGTTTCCCGAATGAAACCGATCAGGATTTCGAAGATACGTTGTCTTTGGTAAGAGAAGTGCAGTTCGATGCCGCATTCACTTTCATCTTCTCGCCTAGACCTGGAACGCCTGCCTATCATATGAAGGACGAAGTCAGCGATAAGACAAAGCATGAGAGATTCGATCGCCTGAAAGCATTGATCGATGAATGCTCCTCTAAGCGCGCAAGCACTTTTGTCGGAAAGACTGTCGATGTCCTCTTTGAAAAGGTATCCGATAGAAACAATAACATGATTTCTGGTTATGATCCTCATAACAAACTTGTTCATGTCAAAGGGGATGCTTCTCTTATCGGCCAGATAAGAAAGGTGAAGATCTTAGAATCCCACACTTATTCTCTTATTGGAGAAGTCGTCGATGACTGAAGAAGAACTTCTTGCTGAAATCGATTCGTTTCTTCTTTCTTTCAAAGAACTTTCTATCGTGAAGAGATATCTCGGTCTGAAAGAAGCGGTTAAGAAAGACGAACATCTTCTTGAACTTGAAAGACAGAGGAACGTTCTTCAGAAAGGTCTGAAGTATATGAAGGATGCCAAGAAGGACGAATGCATCAAGGCGTGCAAGGAACTTCAGATCGAGCACGACAACGATCCTTTGTATGTCAATTACAAGAGCGCAAAAGATGAAATCTTTTCTCTCTTGTCATACTTGGATAATTTAGTTCTTTAATGGGGCTTTTTGCCCCTTTTCTTTGTGTGACGGGCATGTCATATATCTAAAGGGTGAAAGTCCCGAATAGGAACGTCGTTATAACTATATA
>CAKUXT010000228.1 GCA_934700375.1 uncultured Bacilli bacterium
GTGCATTCTCTCTTGTTACATTGGACAGCGCTAATTTGAAGTAGAAATCAGGAAGAATCTTCTGCGGAAGAACAGCAATGGTGGAGAATGTTCTGATGATGTTATTGAAATAATTGGAATAGAGATTTTTTGTATAGGAAAGATAAGGGATGATTCGTTCAGCATAAAGTGCAGCAACGCTTTTTGTCATCTTCATCAGTTCAATAATCAGGAAAGTGCAATAATTGCCAATGTAGTTAGGATTTGTGGCTGTCTGGAAATCTTTTAAAACAGAATCGACATATTCAAGATCAGGTTTGCAACGAGCCATTTCTCTCGGGTTGATATACATATCATCGCCCGGCTTTTCTATGTTGTAAGAAAGATCTAATTGATAAGCGATTTCCTGTATCTCTTTTACTAATGGTACATTGATATTTTTGCTTTCGATGAAATAACGACTTTCACGACGGCCATAAGTATAACTATAATATCTGTCGTTTTTGAAAACGGAAAATTGGTTTCCGACATTGTCTTTCATTTCAAAACACATTTGATTTTGTCTTATTACTTTGAAATTCTTATAAGAGCTTGGCATGTTTTGTATCCTCCCCTTGTTTGTGAAGATAACTAAAAGTATATCATAAATATACTTATATTTATATGGCCGATAAGTCGAATCAAAAACTGCTGGCCGAAACCAGCAGTTGATTATCGATTATTCTTCTACTTCGACATTTTTGATCATTACATCGCTTCCCGTGACAAGATACGTGTTATCGCTATGACAATGCGGACATTCTTTTCCGTATTTCACAGTCGGATACGTCTCTTTGCAGTCTCTGCAGTAAGAGATGCCTTGGATAATGACAAGTTCGAGTTCACAGTTTTTCATGTACTCGGATTTCTTGATGGCCCAAGCGAAACAATCACGGAAGTAGGAGGGGACGACAGTGGAGACCTCTCCTACTTCCAATGTTACTTTCTTCACGGATTTGACATGATTTTCTTTGGCTAGTTTTTCAACGTTGTCGATGACGTAGAAGACAAGACCAAGCTCATGCATCGGTCTTTGTTGCGTTTCCGGTATAAGGATTTGTCTTGGCAAATTCCTTATTGGCCTTCTTATAAGCCTTTCTCTTCTTTCTCATCTCCTTGGCTTCCTTGCTTCCGGAGTGGAAGAGAATCTTGAAGCTTCTCTTGATGGTATAGGCCAATAATCCAGGAACCTTATCTTCACCGGCGACCATTCTGGTCATTTCCGGATGATCGCGGACAAGGTGGATAGCATCGAATTCGCAGCGTGTAGTACAGATACCGCAGCCGATGCACTTATGAGGATCGACGATGGAAGCGCCGCAGCCTAAGCAACGGCCTGTTTCAATCTTGACCTGTTCTTCTGTCAAAGTGAGGTGAGCATCACAGAACGATGTCTTATGATCGATATCCTTGTTCATGGCTGCTTCCTGTCTTCCGGCTTCATCATAGCCAGGGACAGAGATGTCTTCCTTGTTGAGCGGTTCGAAGTGATGACGATTCATACCGATTGTCGGATGAGCCATAGGCTGAGCATGACGATGCAAGGATTCAGCAGCGAAGTGACCAGCTGCGATAGCATCGATGACAAACTTCGGACCGGTATAGACATCACCGCCTACATAGATATCGGGATCGGCTGTCTGATAGGTGAACTTATCGGCGATAGGATAATTGCCGTGCCAGAATGTGACCTTTGTGCCTTCAAGGAGGTTGCCCCATTCGATGGCCTGACCAATAGCGAAGACGATTCTGTCTGCGTGGACTTCGATGGTGTCATTCTCATCGTATGTCGGAGAGAACTTCTTGTTTTCATCAAAGACACGTGTGCACTTCTTCATGACAATGCCTCTGACATGGCCGTTTTCGTCGACCAAAACTTCTTTCGGACCCCAAGAGTTGTTGATGGCGATATCTTCTTCTAAAGTCTCGGAGATTTCTTCCTTGGAAGCAGGCATTTCTTCTCTGGATTCCAAAGAGAACATAGAGACGGATTTGGCGGCTAATCTCTTAGCTGTTCTTGCACAGTCGACAGCGACATTGCCACCGCCGATGACAACGACATCGCCTTCGAATTTCTCATCCTGATGTTCGAAGCTGTGGCGGAGATAATCGACAGCGATGAAGGTTCCTTCAGCGGTATCGTTATTGACGTTAGGTCTCTTTCCGCCCTGGCATCCGATAGCGATATAGAAGGCTTTGTATCCTTCTTCTTTTAACTTAGCGATTGTGGTATCTTTTCCGACTTCGCAGTTGGTGACGATTTCAACACCGAGCTGTTTGATGATATCGATTTCAGCATCGATGACATCCTTCTCAAGCTTATAGGTCGGGATACCATACATCATCATACCGCCAGGTCTTGCGTTCTTTTCGAAGACGGTTGGCTTATATCCTAACAA
>CAKUXT010000229.1 GCA_934700375.1 uncultured Bacilli bacterium
CTCTTTCATCTTCCCCATGCATAAAAGAATGACACCCGTCAGAAGAATAACAGCACTGATGATGATAACGAATATATAGCGTTTGGAAAGATGTTTTTTCATGCCTAAAATATACCATAAACTACGTTTATTTCCCAACAAAATGATAGCGATTACAAAAAAATTTTCTAATTTTCAAAAAAATGATATTGACATGTTGATGATTTACCTTTATAATTAACCACGCTTTGGGCATTTAGCTCAGCTGGGAGAGCATCCGCTTGACGTGCGGAAGGTCACAGGTCCGAGCCCTGTAGTGCCCACCATGTTCGCCAAAGCAAGCCAACCCTAAGCGGTTGGCTTTTTATCTTATTTACGGAGCAGTACCCAAGAGGCTGAAGGGAACGGTCTTGAAAACCGTCAGTAGGCGTATAACCTAGCAAGAGTTCAAATCTCTTCTGCTCCGCCATCGAAAACTACACGGAGCAATCCGTGTTTTTTCGTTTCGATGTCTAACTGATGGTCACTAAATGAATCCAGTGGCGTATTCTATTCTCTATTTTTTAGGAATGCAAGTCAGAAAGTTCTATGAAATCAAAAGTTTCTGACTTGCATTGCCAAAAGTCTTGTTTATTTGTCCTCCTTATGCTATATTTTTAGTATAAATAGGAGGATAGCTATGAACAAACTTATAAATCGTCCTGAATACCTCAGACAACTGATTGAGAACAAGGATATCGATTTAGTGAAGATAATCACTGGCATTCGTAGATGCGGCAAGTCTTCTCTGTTGGAGCTGTTTCACCAATATCTTTTGCAGAATGGTGTACCTGAAATAAATATTATCCATTTGAATCTGGAATCGTTGCAATATCGAAAGCTTACAGATTATCTTAGTTTTTATGATTATGTATCAGAGCGTATCCCAAAAACAGGGAAAACATATTTGATTTTCGACGAGTTGCAGGGAATTGAACATTGGGAAAAAGCTGTTGAATCCTTCCGTTTGGATTTTAACGTAGATATCTATATTACAGGTTCAAACGCCTATTTATTATCCACAGAATTATCAACCTTGCTTTCTGGAAGATATGTGGAAATACGGATGTTGCCATTATCCTTCAAAGAATTTTTAGACTTTTATCACTTTGAAGCATCAATCAGCAACGAAGAAAAATTCCAAAAGTACCTTCAGTTTGGAGGCATGCCGATTTTAAGAGAATATAAGTTCAACGAGGCAAGAAGCAATCAGGCTCTTGAAGGAATCTATTCTACAATCGTCTTAAAAGACATTTTGCTCCGCAATCCTCAGGCTGATCAATCTACCTTAGAAAAGCTTATCTTGTTCCTTTGTTCGAATATTGGAAGCATCACTTCACCAAACAGCATTGGAAATTCCTTATCTCATGAAGGAAATATAGATAATGTCAAAAGCAAAAACATCGCCAATAAAACAGTTGACAAATATCTTAACATGCTTCATGAAGCATTCTTTTTTTCTTCAGTCAGGCGATATGATATGAAAGGAAAACAATTCCTGAAAACGTTAGAAAAGAACTATATCATCGATTTAGGATTTCGAAACATGTTATTAGGTTATCGCGATGCAGATAGAGGGCATATCCTGGAAAACGTTGTATATTTGGAACTTCTCCGAAGAGATTATCATGTATATATCGGCAAAATCGGAGATCTTGAAACTGATTTCGTAGCAGAAAAGCCAAACGAAAAATTATATATTCAAGTAACAGAGACCATGCAGTCTATAGAGACTCGAAAGCGTGAACTAAGACCACTGCAGATGATTGATGATAATTATGAGAAAATAGTTTTGTCTATGGATAAGAATTATATCAATTCTTATGAAGGCATTAAATCCTTGAATCTGATTGATTGGTTATTAAAGTAATCAGAAGATTTTCACCCTTTAGAATAATAAGGATAATCATATTCAACATAAGAGATAGATCTCTTCTGCTTGTCCAAAGAAAATTACACAGAGCAATCCATGTATTGTCTTTATTTCCATTGAACCACGCTATTGAACGTTGTAACATTGTTATAAATATATGGAGGAGTCACAAGCAATGATTACAATTGATTATTCCCAGTTCAAAAGGGACCTTGAATCATTTGTAAATAAGGTAACTGAAAATCAAGAGACAATCCTTATCACAAGAAAAGACAATCAGAACGTTGTCATGATTTCAGAAAAAGTTTTCAACGATCTCCTCGAAAAAGCCCATTTGACAAATACTAACGTCAATTAAGATCAGCTTTAAAAAAACAACAACCAATCAGAAAAGCAGATGACAACCAAAGAGAATCAGTATGGCTGCTTCATTCACTGTTAACCTAATCATTATTCTATTTGGAAGGTGAACTGCAATCACAT
>CAKUXT010000230.1 GCA_934700375.1 uncultured Bacilli bacterium
GGTGAAGGCAATCAAATCGGAGATGACCTTGTTATTGGCATCCGCCCAATAGCTGGTGAATTCAAAGGAGTTGCTGGTCTTCTGCTTCTTGTTCGGATTGCTGAAATCCTTGATATGGTTGAACCGGGTCGTGTTGGAATAGTACTTCGTGTTCGTCCCATTGGAGATGACAAAAATCTGCACGAATTCATATAGTCCTGAACCTGCCCAGAAGGAATCCCTCTGGTAGCGGTTGATCTGGTTGAAGGCTTCCTTCAATGCAACGCCTCTTCTCTTCAGTTCCACATGGACGAGAGGCAAGCCATTTACCAGAATCGTGACATCATAACGGTTGTCATATTTTCCATCCTGCACGACATACTGGTTGATGACCTGAAGGGAGTTGTTGTGGATATTGGTCTTATCAATCAAAGAGATGTTCTTCGTAGTTCCATCATCCCTTTTAAGGATTTTCCGATAATCCTCCTGGATGGTTCTCGTTTTCTCGACGATATCGAGATTCGGATTGGAGATATAGTCACCGAAGAACTGTTTCCACTCATCATCTGTGAAAACGTAGTCGTTCAATCTCTCTATCTGCTGCCTGAGATTGACGATAAGATCCCCTTCTTTGTGGATGGGAAGATATTCATAAGACTGTTCCTGAAGAAGACTGATGAATTCCTTCTCAAGCTCAGCCTCGCTCTGATAGGATTCCGATTTTGCCTTGACGGGTTTGTATTCCGTCACGACGGTCGAATCCATGGATTCCGTTATGATGTTGTATTGTGCCATTTTCTAAACCTCCAATCGTTTCATATTCAACAGCTTATCTCTATAGTATTCGTATTGTTTCTGTCTGGCTTCTATCTCTGCAGGAAGTCCCTTTGCGATGCCGTTGCAGTAGGAATCAAACTTATCCAATGAGGAAACAATCGATTCCTGCTTCTCCAACGAAGGCAAAGGTATGATGATGTCCTTAAGGCAATCAGGAGTAACCTCAATAACCTTTGTTCCATGAGCAAGTCTTTCTTTTTGCTTATAGAAATCCTGTGTACGGAAATAATAGGCAAGATATTTTGCATTTTGGTTATGCTTAATGATGGCGGTATGCCCACTGACAGCAATATCTCCAGACCCTAGCCATGCCGTGCAAGAACAGACGTCCTGAACGTTCTCACTTGTAACAGCCATAACGATGTCATTCTTCTCGGCTTTTTTCGAAGCGCTATAGACATCGTCATTCAAATAGGTGATTACCTGATCCGTATAACAACCAAAGTGGGTATACATCTGACCATAATGGATGCATGGTCTTCCGGAAGGGACAAAATCCTTCTTCTGGAAATTTCCTCCTCGAATTATGGTGGCCACCTCTCCAAGCCTGACAGGCGCATAACCGAAAACATACTGCACGAGCCTAATCTCCGCTAGTCTGTCTGTCTGTCTGGGCGATTATCTTGCCTGTCTCAGCAAACGTCAAGAGCAAATCACGATAATATTCATATTGTTTCTGCCTTGCTTCAATTTCGGCAGGAAGACCTATCTTCAAATCATTGCAAACCTGCTCAAAGTTATTCAAAACATCAACTATTCTTTTCTGGACATCCTTATTCGGATAATTAAGTCGATAATCCGATAAAGTCTCACCAGTCAATGAAGCCCTAGTGGTAAAAGAGCAATGACTGATTACATAATTTCTGAAATTATGAGTCGAGAAACAATATGCACAATATTCAGGCAATAATTCATCAGTCAATGGACTGGCTTTAATCGTGAAACCATTAAAGACACAATCTTCTAAATCATCTAGTAAAACAGAAGACATGCCCACTTCTTCTTTTGTCTCAGAAGTTCTAGTAAAAAAGACATCGCCACGATTACATTTAAGTTTTAATGATTCTTGTTCCGTGCATTCCACCAAAGAAGTGATATCTTCTCTATGCAAATATCGATTGTTGAAAACATTCGAAAAAGTGATAAACGGAATTCCTTTACCGAAATATTCTTTTCCCTTGGAGAGCCCATTCCTAAAGGAGAAAAGTTCTCCAAGCTTTCTTGAATTTACAGGGACATCGAAACTTAGTAGCTTTTCCCTATAGAATTCATACTGTTTTTTTCTTGCTGTAAGCTCTGCTGTAAGCTCTGCTGTAAGCTCTGTGAAATTGTCCAAGATACGGACAATTTCACATTGAACTTCCAACGGAGGGACAGGTATTTCAAAATTTTCAACCACTGATTTATCTATAGTTGGCACTCCACCAACTCTTTTCTTCGAAGCAAAATATCCCTCATAGCCTACAAGGCAATAGTAAACATATTTTGGAATCAAATTATTGTTTTTTCCTAGCCAAAAAGAACCATCGGAACACCAAAAGTCATAATC
>CAKUXT010000231.1 GCA_934700375.1 uncultured Bacilli bacterium
GGATAAGGATAGAAGAATACAAAGTCAGTCCAAGTGGATCGTTCTGTTGCTATGTTTGTTGTTGGTCGTTTCTTTTGTTATAATCCATTCAATATTGAAAAGGAAGTGGCAGTTCCAGATAGAGGAAATGTCCTCAATTAATGAGGCGGTAGGTAATCGATTGAAAGATGCCATTCTGTGCAGTGAGGAACGACAGCAATCCATAAACGTCTTGGTATCAGAGAATGAATTGGCCAAGCGGAAAATTGAAAACCTCTCGGATAAATTGTATGTTGCTCAAAGTGAACAGATGATAGTCAATCTTCGGAATAAATATATTCAAGCCTACAAAGGGCAATATCATCAATTAAACGACTTGTGCCATAAGTATTGGGAAGCTTCGCGATTGTCCAAAGGTGGAAAGGATAAAATCTATGCTGAAGTAAAGAAGATAGTTGCCGTTCTTGATGAGCAGAATCAAAAGCAGCTGGAGGCGATGATTGATGACAGCCTTGACGGAATGATGTCAAAGCTCCGTCTTGCGATGCCCGGAACAAACGAGAAAGATTTCCGATTCATCGCATTGATCATTCTTGGTTTTGACACCAAGACCATCGCAAGGATAATGAAATACAATGTCGGTACAGTCTATACCAAGCGAAGCAATATTAAAGAAAAGTTGCAGAAAATAGAGTGTGAGGAAAAGGAGCTTGTATTAGCATTAATATCATAAAATTTGTAAAATATTGATAATAAGAGGCTTCTTTTAATATGCACTTCTTGTTGTCAATGATAATTGATTGATATTCAGTGAAATCAATGCCAAAAATTAAGAACAGGAATCTTAATTTTAACGTAAAAGATTTATTCTTAATAAGATAAGATTAGTCAAAAGTAAAACTATTTTTCATTACTTTCTCATCGATTCTTCGGAACTTTGCAGTCGCAAACATTAACTGTTATTAAAAGATGAGAAAAAGTTTACTGTTATTATTTTTGCTTTTGACATTCAGCAATTCGTTATTTTCACAAAATGATGAGGTCATTAGAATTATAGTTATTGATAAGATTGAGAATAACACAAAGGTTAATCACGCTCCGGCAAGGCCTCTGGTTGAATGTTTCTACTATTCTTTTTCAAGTAGTATAGAATTATCATTTCTATCTAACGTAGGCACAGTTCTAATATCACTTGAAAACAAAACTACCGGAGAAACACAGGATTATGTATGCAATAGTTCCTCTGGAAGAATGATTATGCCAGTTGTGCCGAATTCAACCTACAAGATGGATATAATTGTAGAAAACGGTCGTAGTTACTATGCCGTATTCTTTACAGAATCTGTAGTCGAAGACTGAATTACTATGGTTGTTTTTATGGCTATCTATGACAATCATACGTTTATGAACCATATAGAGACTTGTTGACCCTAATTAATAGTGTTTTTCAATAATTAACTATGTTATCAATTAATCAATTCAAACGAATGGCTATCATTATGATGGCCGTCCTTACAGCGTGTACCAGTGAGGTGATCAGTGATTTATCTGATGTTTCAGAGGAGCCATCAGTCGCTGAATCTCAAGAAGGAGAAATTCGGCATTTCTCTTCTCCTGAGGAAGTGGTATCAGCTATGGATAACTATTCCATTAAAACCAGGTCTGACGATGGCTTTGTATCTTATCTTGAAACTGTAATGGAAGAACCAGGATATGATGATCAACCTTATGCGATTTTAAGTGATGCTTTTGGCTCAATTCTCAATAGTGATGGAGAGGTTGAATTTGGAGACAATCTTATTAAGGTGACTAAGTATGGCTTGATTTATGGTTCGGTTTCGAAAAGAGGAATCATTTGTGAGTTGTCTGAAGATGAGACGTTATTGTCAAGATGTAAAGAGAAGGTATGGTATGCTCCGTTGTCAAATCCGAATTTTTATAAGATAGAAGGTTATGATGATCTCTTCTTTTATGATACATTTTGTTTTTTGAACGATTCGGAGAATAGCACAAAATCATTTGTTACACATTCGACAGCTCTTGCTGATGTTCAAACAGGTGGGATGAGAGTGGAAGAGAGAAATTCAAAGGATTTGTTTAGGTATGTATTGCCGAATGGACAGCCCAAGGCAAATTGGAATAAAGTATTTACAGTTCCGTCTTCGGGAGAGCAAAAGCAGAAATTTTCGAACAGCAGGTATTGTAATGATACAAAAATATATCATCAAGATTTTGCAATCGCTACTGATACTGGTCTTAAAACCAAAACGATGAAGAAAAGAAAACTCGGCTATTGGGATAAGATTAATGGAGATATGGAGGCAGGCATTATGTGTCTGTCATTAATGGAAGAGTCTGATTTTAGTAA
>CAKUXT010000232.1 GCA_934700375.1 uncultured Bacilli bacterium
TCGGTCCATGGACCGAAACAAAATGCACCCCACCTCAAGAAATCTCCTAGTGTTGCACTTAGTATGAAAACTAATAATTATATAAAACCACCCACATTTGTTGATTTTCAAAACTGAAAATGTAAAATTATTATTAGAAAACAACACAGGAATCATCTTTATGGAGGACGGCATATGAACAGTGTATTTATTTCATTCAAGAATTCTCAGCCGGATGGAAGTCCGACATCCGATTCTGAAATTGCAAAGAAATTATATTCCAAGCTTATCCAGGAGGGAATCTCTACCTTTTTCAGCAATGTCACGTTGATGGAATTCGGTGAGGCTGCTTATAAGGATGCAATTGAAAAGGCATTGGATGAAGCCTCTGTTTTAGTTGTCATTGCCAATAACGCAGATTATCTCACTTCCCGTTGGATCAAATACGAATGGAGCAGCTTCCATGAAGAGATTTTATCAGGTGATAAAGAGACTGGTGCAATCATTCCATATCTTCATTCCTCTATTCAAAGAAAAGACAGACCTCTTGCTTTACGAAATCTAGAGACATTCACAACAGACAATGATCCTGTCGATAAGGTCGTTCAGTTTATCAAAGCGACACTGAAAATCGATGATAAGGATTATTCGTTCTTAAAATTCAATGATGGCAAGACTCATTCTACATATAACCCTATCAACTATAAGGAATTGACCAGACTGAAGATTCAGGCCATCAATACCCGTCCTGCTGATATGCCTCCACTCAATGAGATCTTTGAAGAATTCAATAATAGAAAAGTTCATGTTCTCGATGCTGGATGTGCATATGGATATGTCACTTATGATCGCTTCAAACATTTTGAAAATTCGATTGTTTTAGGAATCGACAAATCCAGCAAGTGCATCGATTATGCAAATGAACATAACACCTCTGATCGTTTTGATTATCAGGTTATGGATCTTGAATCTCCTGATTTCCTTTCAAATATCCAAGATTACATGGATAAGAACGGAATAGAAAAGTTTGACCTCATCACGCTGACACTTGTCTTACATCACCTCAACGATCCGATCAAGACATTAAGAAATCTGAGAAAGATATTGTCCGATGATGGTTTCATCCTTGTAAGAGGATCCGATGATGGAAGCATGGTTGCCTATAATGATAACGGACTGGTTCAGAAGATCATCGAACATCATCTTGCAATACCCGGAGTCTCTGATCGACTGAATGGAAGAAAGATCTATTACCAGTTATCGACAAGCGGCTTTAAAGACATCAAGATGATGAATTACGTCAAAGAAATCTCTACAAAGGATTTCGATGAAAGAATGGATATCTTCAACGAACGCTTCTCTTATAGAACGAATTATATTGCTTCCCTGTTAAAGAAGGATCCATCCAACATGGAATATCGAAATCAATTGGATTGGATGGAATATGCTCTATCACAATTGGAAGAGATATTTGGAAACGATTCTTTCTGGTATCAAGAGGTTGATTTTGTCGGAATCGCCAGAAAGAAAACGAAGACACACTGATTGAATTGCGTGAACACTTTTCGGTTTTCATAAAAAGCCTTTGCTTTTTGGTAAGCGTTTCCAATAAAACAAGGTTGAACAAGACTTACCCATTTGTTACAATTAACTGCTTCAAAAAGCAAGACAGTTCGACGTTACCATCCTGTCTATAAACAAAACCAGGAACAAAGATACATTTATCAGTGCACTCTTTTGTCTCTGGAAGGAGTGCATTTTTCATTCCTTCTTGGTAGAAACGGAGAAAAAACATGGAAGAGACGAAAAAAACAAGTTTAAAGGAGTTCTTCAAAAACTACTTCAGCTGCTTCAAGCTGGACACAAGAAGCATCGCTGCCAACGCCATCATCGCAGCAATGTACACAGCCCTCACCTACGCATTCTTCTTCTGCTCTTATGGCCCTGTGCAGGTAAGAATCTCAGAATTCATGGTTCTTCTTGTCTTCTTCAATCCTAACTACATCTATGGACTTACAATCGGCTGCATCTTATCCAATATCTATGCACCGGCTATGTCATCCTTCTGTACTCCTCTTGACATCGTCATGGGAACAGCAGCAACAATCATTGCATTGTTTGCAATCTCCTTATGCCGCCATATGTTGGTTGCAACAATCTTCCCGGCATTGACAAACGGATTCCTTCTCGCATGGGAATTCACCTTCATCGCCAATACGGAAGGAAACGGAAACGCAGTTCTTTTCTGGACAAACTTCGGATGGGTTGCTTTAGGTGAAATCATCGCAGTCTCTGTCTTAGGATATCTTATCTTCAGACTGCTATCGAAAAACCAGGGG
>CAKUXT010000233.1 GCA_934700375.1 uncultured Bacilli bacterium
ATCTATTGATGCAATATCATTGATTGTTGCGGATTAATGGGCTGCTTATAACTTGTTAGTTACGAGCAGCCCTTTTGTAATTGTTTAGGAATTTGTAAATTGTTACATTTGGCTATAATCGTATGCAAATGTTCAATTTCTTTTTCTATGTCTCAAATTCCATCTCTGGGAAATATGATAGCTTATGATTAATCTTCATTCTAGCCCCACAGTCGCATATGAGCGGAGAATATCCGTATACCGACAGTAGCATATGCTCCCATCTCAGGAAAAGACTGAATGGAAAGTTGAAAATATAGGTTTAGGCACATTAAACTATACCCCGTAATTAGGACACGATAACAGAAAACAAAAAACGCCATCCAGTGAACTAACTATGTAATAACATAAGAAGTTAGTTGCTAGATGGCATTTTTCTGTCATAGTCAATTGTTGTGTACCGATTCTCAATCAGTCACTGACAAAAGGCACACATACAGTTTTCAGTTCGATGATTACTTCTTGGAAGAACCTTCGACAGCCTTGGTCTTCTCTTTCAGATCTTCGGTAAGATCCCAATTGGAGAAGCCTTCAGTGTGAGGAAGATAGACGTTCCAGTCATTGAGCTGGTTGATCTTGAACTTGATGTTGTTTCCATCAACCTTAAGGATGTGTCCACCCTTAGAAAGATCCTTGCTAAGGAAGTGAATGTGCCAGCCAGGCAAATTCATTCCTTCGACATAGTTCGGGCAATAGACACCGATGACATAGCCATCGACATCATCATATTCGAACTCTCTCTGATCGCGAGCGACCTTGTAAAGAGGTTCGTAGGGTTCTTTCTGTTTGAAGCAAGAACGGACACGGACATGGAATGTTCCTTCCATCTTGATCATATAGAAGAAATTGTGAGAAGGAAGATATGCTTCCATCTTCTGCTTGAATTCTTCGATAGAAGAGAAAGAAATATTGTTTTCTTCAACACTTTCATCAAAGTGAGAAACAGTGGAGAAAGGAAGAGTATCCTTGTCATTCATCTCATAGACTTTGCCGTCTGCTCTTCCATCATAGGCCTTGCCATTGACGATGATTGCTTCACCATCAAGTCCATCATAGGTGCCGATGCCAATATTTCCTTCCTTGAGAAGGTCCTTGGCACTGACAGAACCATGATAATCGCCCATCATTAAGCTGTTTAATGTACCAACTTGGAACAATTTGTTTTCTTTCATAATGTAATACCTCTATTATTTATTTTCTTTCGAATCACCATTCGAACTGACATCTTCTTTATGTGATTTGGCATGGAAGATCTTCTTATAGATTTCATGATTGTGATGATGTGTTCTGTAATTGCCGTTCTCATCATAGACAGCAGCAAGAAGCTCAGGATGAGATTCAGCAAACACACGATCAGCATCGCTCTTCTTTTCCTGCTGATGGCTCTTGAAATAATAATTCATTGTCCACTTTGTGAAGAAAGGATCAAGAATATTGGTGACAAGAAGAACAACGGCAAGGATAAGGGTTGCATTGGAAATCATATCGGAAGAATAAGCGACACCGCCAAAAGTATAGGAAGCGAACATAGCAGGAATAGAAAGGGAAACACCGGCAACGGATGCAGAAGCAACAGCAGCATAGCCAGGTCTTCTTAAAGCAAAGCGATCGACAATATAAGGGATGATCAAAGTGACAGCCCAGTAGATGATGATAAGGACAACAGCAGCAATCCAGACAGAACCGCTGGTGAATGCCTTAGCAAGATTGATAGTAGAACCAAACTGGAAGCCTAAGAAAGGAAGGATGATTGTATTTCCGCCCTTGAAGACTTCTCTGATCTTCGGATCGAGATTGCCGAGCAAGAAACCAAGAAGGAAAGGTAAGAGCAAAGCGATGATCTGCATAATCTTACCAAGCATGCCGGCATCACCAGAAGAAGTTCCTAAACTGGAGATGACAATGAAAGGAAGAAGCGGCATAGACAAGATCAGCATGATCGGGAAGGTAGCACGGTCGGAGTTATCGGCATAAGGAGGAATGATACCCATATAAAGGGCAGCATTAGCACTAGTCACACAGACGCAGAAGGTGACAGGATCGATGCCTAAGAATCCGTTCGGACAGAAGATGAAGACAAGAACAGAGATGACATAAGCAGGAATCAGTCTGGCGAGAATGATCCAGATGCCTCTCTTAAAGACATCAACGAAGTCATGCGGCTTGATCATCGTACCAGTGCAGAAGAGCATCAGACCAATGACAAGCATCTGACCGGTCTTTCCGAAGAGATCCTTCATCGGGTTACCTAAGTAT
>CAKUXT010000234.1 GCA_934700375.1 uncultured Bacilli bacterium
GAACAGAAGATATTTGGGAAGTAAGGCGAAATTGCTTAAGTTCATTCATGATGTCGTCAAAGATAAATGCGGTGAACCAAAAAGCTTTGTAGACCTCTTTGCCGGAACAGGAAATGTTGGTTGGTCTTTCAATAACAAAAACACAAAGATTATCGTTAATGACCTTTTAGAATCGAATCGCCTTTCCTATTTAGCGTGGTTTGGTTGCGGAAAAGTGAGAGACGGACTTCTTTGCCAAATCATCGAAGATTACAACAACACTAATCCGACGGCCGAAAACTACTTCTCAAAAAACTTTGCCGGAACTTATTTCAGCAAAGCAAATTGCATAAAAATCGGATATATCAGAGACGATATTGAAGACAAATTTGTCAAAAAAGAGATCAACGAAAGAGAGCGTGCGATTTTAATCACTTCGTTAATATATGCGATGGATCACATTGCTAACACTGTTGGCCATTACGACGCTTTTAGACTGAAAGGCGATCTTTCGAAGCGACTGCTTCTCGAACCCTTGGAATTGCCTAACGATTCAATTAATTTTGGAAACGAAATTTATCGCGAAGACGCCAATGAACTCGTAAAAAAAATTAACGCGGATATCGTTTACATAGACCCACCTTACAATTCCAGACAATACTGCGACGCTTATCATTTACTCGAGAATGTCGCATTGTGGCAAAAAAACGACGTTTATGGCATTGCCAGAAAAATGGAAAGGCCAAAAGAGGAGAAGAGCAAATATTGCATGCAAAAAGCTCCTTTAGTTTTTGACGATTTGATTCAAAACATACAAGCCAAATACATCCTGGTTTCCTATAACAACATGGGGACAAAAGGAGCGGGACGTTCTCAAGCGAAAATCAGCGATACCGACATCATCTCATCTTTAAAAAAGAAAGGAAAAGTTGAAGTGTTTTCAACCGATTTTAATCAATTTACTACCGGTAAAACACACGTCGAAAATCATCAAGAGCGCTTGTTTTTGTGTGCCGTTGGCGAGTTCGAAAAAACAAAGGATCGACTCACTCTAAAAGAACCAGAGTTTGCGAAATCTCCTTTGAATTATACTGGCGGTAAATTCCGCTTATTGCCTCAAATATCAAAATATTTCGATCAAACGAAAGCGAAATTCTTAGATGTTTTTGGTGGAGGCTTTAATGTCGGTGCAAACGTCTCGCAGAGTCACGTTTATTACAATGATAAACAAGATGAAGTCAGAAGGCTAATCCAATTAATCTACACGGATGGATACGAAAAAATAATAAAAGGCGTTGAGGAAATCATTAACAAGTACGGTTTGTCTGACACGACGAGAAACGGGTATGCGTTCTACGGATGTGAATCAAATTCTGGTGTGGGCAGTTATAACAAACCACGTTACGAAAAACTCAGAAACGATTACAACTGCAGCAAAAAATCGAAAACAAAGGATTATTTGTTACTAACGCTAATTCTTTATTCTTTTAACAACCAAATCCGTTTTAACCATAATAGCGAGTTTAATATGCCTGTTGGGAAAAGGGATTTTAATAACAGTTCAAGAAAAAACTTAAAGAATTTTTGTGCAAAATTGAGCAATAAGACCGTTGCTTTTTCATCGAAGACTTTCTTGCAGCTTGAAGAAGAAATTGATTGCGACACATTTGTTTATTGTGATCCGCCTTATTTTTTAGGAATCGCGTCTTATAACGAGAATGATGGATGGACAGAACAAGACGAGGACAATCTCCTCGCCTTCCTGAAAAGGCTGAATGATAAAGGCGTTAAATTTGCATTATCAAATTTGATTGAACATCATGGACGAAAGCATCAAAAACTCATTGATTGGGCTCAAGAAAATTGTTTTAACACGATTTATGTTAAATCAAATTACGCGAATTCAAATTACCACATAAAAGACAAGGATAATCGAAGCGTTGAAGTTTTGATCATCAATTAAAGGTTTCCCAATCCGATTAACTTTCCAAGCCCAGCCGTGACAAAAGATCAAGAACTTTTTTGCTCAAGGAGCAAAGCTTCCATACCGACGCGTTTTCATCCTCGCTTGTCTTGATGCAATCGTCGAGACGCGTCATTACATCCTGGAAGGTGAAATCCTTGAACAGTCCTTTTTCCTGCATTCTGTTCTTCATCCTGCAGACCATGATTTCTGAAAGGTAGTTGACGAATTCGCTTCCTATCGTGGAATAGTTGTCGTGTTCCCTCGTCGTGTTGAGGGAAAGGATTCCCTTGTACATCCTGAATACGATCTCTATCTCCCATCTCATCCTGTAGTAT
>CAKUXT010000235.1 GCA_934700375.1 uncultured Bacilli bacterium
GTCATGACCCCATTGACTCCTAATGCTTTCTTAATCGCATAAATATGATTCAGACACACAATCTCAAAAGAATGCCCCGCCCAGTTAAAATAGGTCGGAGTACCAATAAACGAAGACCATGAATCAAATTCAGAAGAAAACAGGAAACTTTTTGCAAAAAGAACAAAAGGATCAATAATCTGATAATATTTACCATATTTCGAGATTTTATAGCCATCATACGCTCTGACAAACCCACATTCGCACAATTCTTCCAGCGCAGTCGTCAAAGATTTGCCATCTCCGATTTTCGAAATACTGGCAAGCTCTTTTCTTTGCATGCCGGAACTCTTCATCATTAAAGCCTCAATAATTTCTCGATGTTTTCCATTAGCATTGAACAATGATTTGAATAATGCCTGATATTCATTGTGAAGCTGTCCGTTTTCTTTAAAAATCAAATCATCGATGTTCTGACTTAAACTCTTTTCCGGCGCCAATAAATCCCAGTAATAAGGGACACCGCCAAATACCATATAACAATCCATCACTTGCTTTTTTTCATAACGCAAATTCAGGTGATTGCTATACTGAAGGCATTCTTTTAAAGAAAACGGAAGAAGATGAATCGAATTAGTAAGACGATTATAAAAACCGCCGCTATCTTTGATCATATTATTCATAATCCATGATGTAGCGGATCCACATACAATCAAAAGCAAATCTTGTTTTGTCGAACCATAGGTGTTCCAAAACAAATCAAGGGCCGCCTTGAAATCACTTCGTTTACCATCCATCCAAGGAAGCTCATCCAAGAACACAATTCTTTTTCCCGTATTAGGTTCACGATAGACATCATCTTTCTCTAATAGAAGTTTGAGTTGATCAAACGCATCCATCCAATCTTTTAAAGGAGCTGATGAGTGCAAGCCATAACTGTGAAGTGCATTTTCAAAAGTTTTCAATTGAAGACGTGTGCTCGAATTATTGATGCCGCTCGTGTAGAAAGAAAAACTATGATTGAAGAACTCTCTGATCAGATAAGTCTTTCCGATACGGCGCCTTCCATACACTGCTAAAAATTCCGGTTTATTAGATTTCAAACAACGAGCTAGTGTTTCCTGTTCTTCGTTTCTTCCAATTATATCCATAGTGTATTCTCCTATTTCCCTAAATTGCATTCATATTATACGATTTTGGGGAAATATAATCAACGCTATGCATTAGTTATTTCCCTAAATCTATATAAAAAACATCAAATTTAGGGAAATATAACCACCAAAAACGAAATCCGTTTTGTCTTACACAAGTCAAAAAAACAGTGTAAATCGTAAATTCAGAGTCCACAAATAGAGAATCTCGAAAAATATTTTATACGAAATTTCTCGATAACTAAGGCAAAATTTAAGAATCAGTAAAAATATTTAGCACTCTACACTTGAAATTGCTAATTTTCAAACTATAATATAATTAGCACTTGAAAGAAGAGAGTGCTAAAAGATAACTAACAAGGAGGATCAAACCTATGAACGAAAACGAAATGAAGAAAGAAGTCAATGGAGAAAAGAAGGAAATGGTCAACAACCAGAGAAAAGCCAACTATGGCATGGAAGGACTTCATCCTTTCTGGTCATTCTTCAATGATTGCTTCAGCGACGATGATACTGCCGATGTTATGAAAACCGATATCACCGATGAAGGCGGTGATTACAAGTTGGAAGTCGAAGTTCCTGGTGTCGATAAGAAGGATGTAAAGATTGCTCTTGATAAAGGATATCTTTCCATCACTGCCAGAGTCAATTCCAGTGAAACTCAGGGCCATGGCAAGAACATTCACAGAGAACGTTATTATGGTTCCTTCCGCAGAAGCTTCTATGTCGGCAACAGCATAGAAAAAGAGAACATCTCCGCTTCTATGAACAATGGTATCTTGGTTGTCAAAGTCAACAAGCCGAAAGAAAAGGCCGATGACGAGAAGTTCATTCAGATTCAGTAATTCTCTTTCCTATAGAAATAGGCGCCACGCAATTGCGTGACGCCTATTTTTTTGTCTTGAATAATTTTATCAGACAATCAGATCCTTGACGATCAACAATCCAGCAAGGATCAGCATGATGATAAGACCGATTGTATTGGCGATGCCTTTTGCCTTTGTCGGAAGTTTCTTTCTGGAAATCGTTTCGATAAGTGCAATAAGAGTCTGCCATCCATCCAATCCAGGGAAAGGAAGGAGGTTGAAGCATCCTAAGTTCAAGGAGATATAGCCCCAAAGGAGGAGGAAGTAAGAGAAGGAACCAG
>CAKUXT010000236.1 GCA_934700375.1 uncultured Bacilli bacterium
TTCTGTTGCAGTCGTCTCAAAGGAAACATAGTGCAGAAAACGATCTAAAACTGTCATTTCAATTACCTCATTTCACGTGAAATTAATTATTGCTGTCTTCTTTGCTTTCCTTCTTCAGGGAGAAGACAAAGTTGTAAGTATAGAATCTCTTCTTGAAGTTGTAAATCTCAGAAAAGCTCTTGGTCTGACCGATATAGGACTCTTTCAGAGAAGACTGATCGAGCGGAAGGTTGTCTAAGATGCTAGGACCGATATGTATGGTCTTTCTGATAGTGGAGTTGACAATAGCCGTCTGAATGAACTCATAGCTTATCGCTCTCATTTCGACATCCTTGCTCAAAGCCAAAGTCTGTTCGAATCCGAAGTGACGATAGGAGTAGGGGATCTCGACCTGATTGAGAATGATGACGGCATTGATGCCGTTTTCTTCTTTTCTGAGCTCGTTGCGATAGGAGTTGAGAAGAAGCGCGTAATCCAATGCTTCCTTATAGGAGCCATCGATTGTTCCATCGAAGGTGAGGAAGGCATAGTTTGCACTTCCTGTCACTGTCTTCATCTCGATGAAGGAACGAGAACAGGTTCTTCTCACAGTGCGATCGATGAGATCATAGAATTCAAGAAGCTTTCCGCTATCAGGAGCCGCATTATTGTTTCCAAGAACCTTGACAAAGAGATAGATGATTGGACTTCTCTTTGCAAGATTGTCCTTTGTAATCTGAAGCGTCTTGTTGAGATTGTAGGGATCGGTGACATAGTCCTTGGATTCAATATGATAGGCGCCATTTTCTTCAACGACTTTGAAGCTTTGGCCATTGCTCTTGAAATCTTCGTTCTCTTTGTAATCGAGAAGCGTTCTCATATTGGCAATGACAATATTGCCATCATATTCTCTGTCCTGAGAATTGATCTTGATATAGTTCCAGCCATGAGAATTGTCTTTGTCAAGATAGTTGTTGATATTGATGACACGGCCTGCAAAGTCCGTTGTCTGATCGATATCGCCGTATTTCATGGCCCAGTAGCTCAATGCTTTTTCTCTGTTTTCCTTCTCTTCTTCCAGATAAGAGACATCGCTTTCCGAAAGCAAGGAGACATTGGCGCTGTCTGTCTTTTCCCCATCTAAGAGAGTAGAGACGCGCTGTTCGTCTTTTCTATGCCAGGAAGGATACAAAGCCAAGGCTTCCAAAGCGTTTTCCTGGGTGTTTGTCTTATCGCTGTCAGCAAGATAGAACAGATATTCAGGATAATGTTCGGCATCACCGCCGCAGGTCATGAAGAGGACTTTTCCGTCCGCTTCTGCCTTCTGCTTCATCAGCAAGGAGACAGCTTCTTTATGAGCGGTCTGATTCTCTTCAAGCTCTTTCTGGAGAGATTCATTCTCCTGTGTCAGCTTGTCGATAGTAGACTGATTCTCATTGAGTTTCACATTAAGCTGAACTGTCTTGTCATAGAACGCTTCCTTGTCAGAAAGGATGGATTCCTTTTCTGCAGTATATGCAATCTGTGCAGAAGTAAGAGATTCATTCTCTTTCTTCAGGTCCTCGTATTTCTGATTCAGTTCCTGATATTCTTTCTCTTTCTCGTCTTCTTTTACAGAAGAAGCATCCTTTATATCCTGAATCTGTTTTCTCAGTTCATCGTTTTCAAGAGATACATTGCGGAATCTTTCATCCTGCATGACCTTTTCTGTCTTGAACTGATCAATCTGATTGAGATAATAGCGATTATCGTTCTTGAGAGTGATATTTTCGCTTTCTTTCTCGTTCAGCATTCTTTCATAGTCATTCTTCTTCTGATTGAACTCACTATTCATAGAGTCCTCTTTGGAAGAAGATTCAGCGCAAAGAGACTGAAGACGTGTGATCTCATTTTCTTTCTCAGCAAGAGAAGTCTTCATGCTTTCAAAGTCAGCATTCAAAGAGGAGAATTCTTCTTCCTTCTCTTTGATGGCTTCCTGAAGCTTGGCGATTTGAGTGTTCAGCTCATCCTTCTCTTCCTGAATTTGCTTTATTGTTTCATCCTTAGAGGAAGCCAAAGCAAGAGAATCTTCCAATTCCTTCTTTTCCTGTTCCAAGGAAGCATACTTACTGCAGATTTCCTGATACTGAGCCTGAAGAGTCTCATATTCGTTGTACTGTTTTCCAAGTTCTGCTTTCAACGAAGCATTATCGTTATTGAGAGAGGTGATGACTTCCTGATTCTCTTTCTCTTTGTTTTCATCGTTCTGAGAAATCTGAGCTTTATATTCATCAAGCTT
>CAKUXT010000237.1 GCA_934700375.1 uncultured Bacilli bacterium
GTCTATCATACCGCTTATGATTGTGTCAATTTCACAGATGGCATCACTTCCAGATACTATCTTACAAGTGAATTCTATGTCGACATCCTCAACACTGGATCTTATTGCAAAAACGATGAAACTAATTTCAGCAACCCTTACAGCGTTGCTGCACTCTTCACATATAAGGACTTCACATTCTTTACTGCCGGCGACCTTACCGCCTCCTCCGAAGAGTCTTTGATGGCAAACGTTGACTTACCGAATGTCACACTTTACAAGGCAAGTCACCACGGAAGTCATGGCTCCAATACTCAGGATTTCATGAACAAGCTCAATCCGAAGGGTGTTGCCATCTCTGCAGCTATCCCTCGTGATTCCTATGGTGTCAAAGAACCCAGCAAACCTAAGCCTACATGGGGCAACTTGGGCGCTACAAGCGGACATCCTGCCGAAGCTGCTGTTGAAAGAATCTACAAGATTCCTAACATCATGGCTAACCGCAGAGTCTACTGGAACGCTGTCAACGGAACAATGTGCTTCAGCACTCATGGTGAGAACGATTTCCAGTTTGCCGGTTCCTCGACAATGAAGGGATATTACGATATCGAAAAGACCGGTGGCAAGGGTGTCTGGAATGAAACCCTTAAGGACTTTGAAAACAAAGTCACCGGAGAAGAAAACCTTAAGTTCAGTGAAACAAAGGCTTTCAAGTTCAGAGGTTACGACAAATTCTTAGCTTAATTTGGTTTGATACGTTGTAGTCTACCGTTTTAAACCCTTTTACGAATCTCACAAAGCAAATGCTGCGTGAGATTCGTTTTTGGTTCCGATAAACTGCCTGTTCTTTTTCTACCTGAAAAGCGTAGATGTTCTCTTCTCTTTGATGTATCATTGATATTAGTCAGACACAGATTTTGAATTGATGACTGGAGGTTAATATGGAACGCTTAGAAGAATTAAAACAAAGAATCGATAAATTCAATAAAGACAGAGACTGGGATCAGTTTCATTCGCCTGTCAATCTTGCAAAATCCATTTCGATAGAAGCTGCTGAGCTTCTGGAATGTTATCAATGGAATGACAATGCGGACATTGAAGCCGTCAAAGAAGAATTGGCTGATGTCATGAACTATTGCATTCAGTTATCGATGGTTTTAGGTGTTGATATCATCGATATCATGAATAAAAAGATGGATAAGACGGAAAAGAAATATCCGATTGAAAAAGCAAAAGGTGTCAGCACAAAATATACAAAGTTAAAATAAGATTGAAAAAGTCGATAAATAACTGTTTATAGCCCTGCTTTGTCTATGATGATTACAAATTGCACAATATGTAAGGAAAATGAGAGTTTCACAAAGCCAAAAAAACGCTAAAAAGCTAGAATTCATCGAAAAAAATTGATTTTTATTTTTTGCTGTGGTATCTTGTTTTTAAAGAAAGGTAGGTCAAATTTATGGCTGATACAAAAATCATAACAAAAGACGATCTTGCTGAACAGTTAGCTAAAGAAGGAAGAATGAAGAAGGGTGATGCCTTAAAGGCTGTTGAAATGATTTTCGCAGCTATCGCCTCCGGTCTCAATGATCCGGAATACGGCACAGTCAAGATTGCTGGCTTCGGTCAGTTCGTTCTTGTCGATCGCCCTGCCAGAATGGGTGTTGATCCCTCCGATATGGGTAGAAAGATTGAAATTCCTGCTTCTAAGGCAGTCAAGTTCAAACCTTCTAAGACATTAAAGGATCTCGTCAACGCTAAGTAAGTTCTCGAAGACAAAGAAATGCCGTCCTTGAGGCGGCATTTTTTAAACCATGAAAGTTCTCTATCCCAAAGAAATCACATCTATCTTTTCCTACCTCTCATCTCTTCTTGATGATGAGCTGTTTTTAGTAGGCGGTTCTACACGAGATCTTCTTCTAGGAAGAGAAGTATCAGACCTTGATTTTGCAACCAGAAAGAAACCGGATGAAGTTCACGAATTATTTCCGGATAAACTTTATTTCGAAAAATATGGTACGACCACCTTTAAAATAGACACTTATCATATTACATTGGCGACTTACCGTGAAGAGAAAGACTATATTGATTTTCGTCATCCTTCGAAGGTTGAATTCGTTACGGATTATAAAACGGACAGCAAGAGACGAGATTTTACAATCAATTGCCTTTATGCCTCGTTAAATGGAGAAGTCATGGATCCTACTAGTAAAGGAATCGATGATTTATCGAAGAAAATCATCAGAATCATCG
>CAKUXT010000238.1 GCA_934700375.1 uncultured Bacilli bacterium
TATCATATTTGCACCTCTAAATACAATTATATTGGATTTAGTGAAGCAAATCAACACTAACGGCTGAAAAATAAAGAGGGACCGGATTGCTCCAGCCCCTCCAAGCATGTGTCCGCAAACGCATACCCCAATTACTAAATATAATACACGATTCACAGCTGGTAATAAACAATTTTTCAGTTGTAGGTGCAACGCACAAAAAATACCTTCCTAGGATTATCCTAGGAAGGTAGATTCTAACTGATTATGAGTTATCTCTGAACTCTTCCGCTAGCATCACCCTTAGCCAATTTCTTGACTTCATCGACGCTGATTCTATTGAAGTCGCCTTCAATAGAATGCTTCAATGCACTGGCAGCGACTGCAAATTCAATCGCATCCTGCGGATTGTACTGATTCAGTAAGGCATAGATAAGACCGGCCCCGAAGGAATCTCCTCCGCCGACACGGTCAACGATTCTAAGATGATATTCTTTGGAGAAGTAGGCTTTGTTGTCACTATAGAGCATAGCAGCCCAATCATTGTCGCTTGCGCTGATGGAGGTTCTTAAGGTGATGGCAACCTTTTCAAAACCGAATTTCTCTGTCAGCTTTCTTGCAACTTCTTCATAGCCTGCTTTGTTCAGCTTACCGCCATAGATGTCACTGTTGGTGGATTCGATACCGAATACATCCTTGGCATCCTCTTCGTTGGCGATGCAGACATCGACATATTTGCAGATCTCAGACATGGTCTTATTGGCCTGTTCTTTAGACCATAACTTACCGCGGTAATTCAGGTCACAGGAGACTTTGACGCCCATTTCATGTGCCTTTTTGATGGCGAACAAACAGATTTTGGCAACATTCTCGCCTAAAGCTGGTGTGATGCCAGTGAAGTGGAACCAATTGGCATCCTTGAAGATGGCATCCCAGTCGAAGTCTTCTAAAGTGGCCATGCTGATGGCGCTGTACTTACGGTCGTAAATGCAGACGCTTCCTCTCTGGGAGGAACCTTTTTCGAGGTAGTAGATACCGACTCTTTCACCGCCGCGGGTGATATAGGAGGTATCGACACCGAAATATCTGAGGCTGTTGACAGCGGCCTGTCCGATGGCGTGAGTCGGGAGCTTTGTGACAAAACGGGACTCTAATCCATAGTTGGCTAAGGAGACGGCGACATTGGCTTCTCCTCCGCCGAATGTGGCTTGAAGCTGATCATCCTGGAAGAAACGATAATAGCCGTTAGGGGCTAATCTTAACATCAGTTCACCGAAAGTGACGACTCTCATGACTATTCTCCCTTCACTAACTTGACAGCTTCAGCTGTGTTGGCTTTGATTTCTTCTAAGGTTCCCTTCATCATCCAGGAACCGCCGCAAGCGATGATTTTGTCAAAGGCCAAGAACTCAAGGATGTTGTCCTTGTTGATGCCTCCTGTCGGCATGATATGGATACTGGGGAAGGCGCTGCATAAAGCTTTGATGGTCTTCAGTCCGCCGAAGTTGCTGGCAGGGAAGAACTTGACAGTTGTGATGCCAAGGTCAAGAGCCATCATGATCTCAGTGGGTGTAAGAACACCGGGAAGATAAGGAATGTCATGCTCTTTGCAGACCTGATAGACCTTCTCGCTGAGTCCAGGAGAGACGATGAATTTTGCACCGGCAGCAATAGCTTCTCTGCACTGCTTTTCGTTGATGACTGTTCCGGCACCGATAAGAGCATCCGGGAACTTCTTTGTCATGAGTTCGATGGTTTCTTTGGCTGCCGGTGTTCTAAAGCAGACTTCTGCAACGGGAAGTCCGCCATCTATCAATGCCTGCATCGTATCGATGGCTTTGTCCTTGTCGTTTAAGACAACGACAGGAACGATCTTATGAGATCTGATCTGTTCTAATATTTCCATGGTTTTATTCTCCCAATAATTTTTTGATGTTGTTGTAGCAGATATCTTTGACTAATGTTTTTGCACTTTCTAAGGAATATTCTCCTTTGTTGACTTTGTCACCGACAAAGTCACAGAGGATTCTTCTGAAGAAGTCGAATCTCGAATAGGAAGAGAAGCTTCTTGAATCGGTAAGCATGCCAAGGTTTGTGCCTAAGACTGCATATTCGCTCACTAAGTCAAGATTGCGTCTGATGCCATTGACAGAGTCGTTGAACCACCAGGCAGCTCCGATATAGACATTTCTGAAGGCACCGCTGATATTGGCAATAGCAGCGATCGTATTCGGATTGAGCGTATAT
>CAKUXT010000239.1 GCA_934700375.1 uncultured Bacilli bacterium
GCCGATGGATGGATTCCCTGGAATCCATCCATCATTGCTATTGCTCCTTGGTCCAGTGAGAGGGGTGCACTACAATGACATCAGTCAATAAAGGCCGTGTTTTTTTGTCTTACTTAAGCGATAGTCGCCGATTCAAGATAAGCGGAGAAGCTAGTTGAATCAAGTGTTAAGGTTGTAAACTTTTCAAGGGAATTGACAGTTGAAGAGTCGTCCTTTAAAGTCGGAATCTTGATGATGACATCCTTTGCTTTCATGGCAAGGAGTGAATTGTGTACCATCTTATATTCGTTATAAGCGATGAAGTGCTGATAGCTTGTCTGTGTGACCTTGCTTGCATCATTTTCGCCGAAGAGGGAGAACACAGGGGTGAGTTTTGCTTTGCTGTAATAAGGAACAGTCGACATGAATCTGTCGGTTTCCAGTTTTGCAAAGGCCAAGAAACCGTTGAGCGATCTTGCTTCAACAAGGTTGATCATTCTGTAGTCATCAGCATAGAAATCAGTATCGGCAAGCAAAGAGAAGTAGGTAGCATAGTTGGAACTCTTCATCATCTTTGTCTCAATGCCGGCTAAGATCTCGCTTGCGAAGTCGGAGCGATAGAAGGTATCGCCATCAAAGCGATAGCAGTGCTCAGTCAAGGAGATGAAGTCGACATCAACATCCTTCAAAGAGGTGGAGTTGATAGCGCTAGGAGCGACTTCAAGAGCAGCGTGGATAATCTGATTGACCAAATCCAAGTCCTTCATGGCTTTTTCTTTGTCCAATTCACCATTTGCGTTCAAGAGCTTCGGATTCTTGAAGAAGAGATTTTCAAAGCGATAGACCTTTTCATTGACTCCATATGGTGCACCGACGCCTTTCAAGAAGAGAGAAGGAGCGGAGAAATCAGCAGTGGAGTAGAGGTTGATCATGTTATACATCAAATAGGATCTAGAATTCTCGAATGTCTTCATCTTGCCAAGGTAATAGAGGGATTTGACATTGATCGTATCGAATTTGACGTCTGCAATCGTACCGGTAGTAGAATCGAACAAGGACTTGAGTCCGCCTTCGCCTAAAGCGAGTTCGATGCCGTTTGTGATTTCGTTGTCCCAGTATTCAACGTCTTCTTTCGATGCGGAGAGATGGACGCGGAAGTTAAGCGGATAATCGACTTTTCCAGTATCAGGATCTTTTAAGAAGTCCGTGATTCCTTTTTCCGTGAAGCCATCTTCAAAGAGGGCAATCGGAACGCGATGGAAGATTGGAGAATGATTCATGATGGAGAATAAGGTTGTGGCTTTTTCTTTTGAGATCTTTGCACCGACGATATCAAGTTTGCTTCCATCCATGCCCTGCATCTGATTGACGATGGAAATGAAGTTGACACCTTCTATCTGCCAGTCTGTGACAGCGTTAAGAATGCCGTATAAGGAATCTTTGACAAGGGCATCATCAGAGACCATGGTAATCTTCTTTGCCAATGTCATCTTTTCCAAAGCGACAGATAGGAGTTCGGAGATCGGATTCAAGGCAGCACCTTGTTTTCTTGTTGTGAAGAGAGCAGAAGTCGTAAGAGAAGTGATAAGGTCATCCATATCGTCTTCCAAGGTTCTTCCGTTTCCGACATCGATAGTGGAGAGGGTGAAGAAGTTATCGAGCATAAGATTCAATTTAGTATCAGAACCGACCTTTTCACTGGATAAGAGGTAGAGATTTTCGAAGATCTGGAATTCTTTCATGAAGGCCTCATGATCGAGTGTGAGAAGGATATTCAAGTCGATGGATTTGATGATGTTTTCATATCCTGCAGGCATAGAGATTGTATTCAAGGTGTTCTGAAGGACAGAGACAATCATCTTTCTTAAGATATTGGAATTCATCGGATCAGAGAGAGAAGCGACGAATCCTGAAGGGATCTTACCGTCTTTCAGTGTATCGAATCCGACGTTCTGAATCTGTTTGAAGAATTCAGAGAAGTAGGCGATTTCACCCTTTGTAGTGATGGTGTGCTTGTTTTCTGTTCCATCGAGTGAGATTGCACCGGTTTCAATAGACCAGGAAGCAGAATCATCAAGTTCAAACAAGGAGGAACTGACATCGACACCCAAGTTGGAGAAGAGGCCCTGTTTATTCATCAAGGAGTAGATAGC
>CAKUXT010000240.1 GCA_934700375.1 uncultured Bacilli bacterium
ATGGCGCCCTTTTTTGTTCCTGGATTCCGGAATCCAGGAACAAAAGGGTTACACATAAATTATTCTAGTTCCCAAAAATAATGCTGGTATCAGTCTTTACATTCTTTTTCAAGTGCCAATAAGACAAAAAATCACTTTATTTTTAAAATTGTAAGCGCTACAATATGTGCATCGCTCATCCCTATGAGCAATTTGGATAATCAAGGAGGAACTTATGAAATCCAAACGTTTAAGTTTATGTTTGTCTTTAGTCGCACTCTTAGGTTTAGTCGGCTGTGGCGAAAATAAAGAATCCACTGGCGGAACAACTGAAAAACCCGCAGAAACAGTTGATACTTCCGAAAAAGAACTCAACTTACTCGCCGGTTGTGAAGAACCCTACATGAACGCTGTTGCCGATGCATTCGCAAAGAAGTACAACGTCAAGGTCAATCGTGTCCGTAAATCCTCTGGTGAAATCGAAAACCAGGTCAAGAACGAAAAAGGCAATCCGAGCGCTGATGTCATTTTCGGCGGTACAACTGATCCGTACAATGCCTTAAAGAACGAAGGCTTATTGATGAAGTACAAATCTGCCAATGATGACAAAATTTCCGATCCTCACTTCAAGGATGCCAACAATTTCTGGTATGGTATCTACAAGGGAATCTTAGGATTCATGTGGAACAAGGATAAGCTCGCTGAGTTGAACTTAGAAGCTCCGAAGACTTGGGATGACCTTCTAAAACCCGCATATTCTAAGTACATCACATGGTCTCACCCGACCACTGCCGGTACTGCCAAGTTAGTCGTCAACACCATGGTTCAGAAGAAAGCAGCCGGAAAGAAGACCACATACACAAATGCTGATGGTGAAACAGTCGAATGCTATGATGATACAAAAGCAATGGAGTACTTCAAGGCATTGGATAAGAACACTGCCAAGTACACCAAATCCGGTTCTGGCGCTTCCAAGGAAGTCGGTATCGGAACAACTGTCATCGGTATCGGTTTCTTACACGATGTCATCTACCAGATTGTCGATAAGAAATACACCAACATCGGTATGTGCGCTCCTAGCGATGGAACCTCTTATGAAGTCGGTGCCACTGCTATCTTAAAGGGTGCCAAGCATCCTACTCTTGCCAAGAAGTTCATCGATTTCGCAACAAGTGCAGAATGTGTTGAATTAGGTGCAAAGAACGGTTCTTATCAGTTCTTGGTCGTCGATGGTGCAAAGCAGCCTCAGGCCGCTATTGATGCCGGTATCGACAAAGTCACCGTCATGGACTATGACTTCGATGATGCCAAGATTAACACCAGTCACTATGTCGAAGACTTCACCAGAGCTGTCAATGCTGCAGTCACTGCTTAATCTGTCCTTTCATTATTAGTTGAAATTAGGCCGAGGAAATTTCTCTCGGCCTTTCCCCTTGTTTTATAGGAGGCTTTATGAATCAAGCTAACACGATTTCCAACAAAGAAGAAGAAAAGCAAAATCGAATTCGTGCCAGGAAAGCCCAAAGACAATCCAGGATGTTAGACGTCAAGAAGCTGATGAAAGAACCATTCACAATCACAATGATTCTTTTGATTTCTGTCTTCTTGCTGTTATTCGTTGTCTATCCTTTGTTGTCTGTCTTCGTCAACGGTTTCACGTTCAACAAAAAAATCGGTGTTGATGAAGATGGTCTGCCGATCATCACTTCTATCTTCTCCATGACTAACTTCCCTTATATTTTCGAACACTGGCGTTTCGGAGATGCCATCAAGAATTCAATGATCATCGGCCTGATTGTCGCATTCGGTGCAACACTTGTCGGATTCTTATTTGCTTATGTTGAAGTTTACGTCCATTTCAGAAGTAAACTCATCTCAGTTTTATTTAAAATTGTCTCTATTTTGCCGACCATCTCTCCGCCGTTCTTGATCGCTATCGCCATTATTCTCTTATTCGGAAACACTGGTTTAATCACTAACAAGATATTCCATATGACAATGAACGCCGGATTGTTCGGCATTCCAGGCATCACGGTTGTCGAAATCATCACCTTCTTCCCAACAGCCTATTTGATGCTTAGAGCATTGTTGAAGAACATCGATCCATCCTTAGAAGAAGCAGCTAGAGAT
>CAKUXT010000241.1 GCA_934700375.1 uncultured Bacilli bacterium
GGCTATAGATGCTGAAAAAGACATTTGTCAGATGAAGAAGAGAGAATGCATATTTGAATAATGAGAACGGCTTCTTTTCGATGAAGAAGTATCCGACAAGACCAGCGATAGGAATAGGAAGATAGATGAGAAGATAATGCCACCATGATAATTCAAGACCGATGATCTGAATCTGTGTGATGATGTTCACAACATGGCTTGAAGCAAAGAACATGGCCCCGATAAGAAAGAACCACTTCCTTCTGTCAAAGATGAGAAGAATGTCACCGATGCACGCTAGGAAACAGGCGATGAAGATAAGAGGATAGTCTGTGACATAGAAGCACATGCATATGCCAAGGCATAAAAGCAAAAATGGCTTTGTCAGAATGCGGGGCTTCTCCTTCTTCTGATAACAAAAGACTAGATGGGTTGTACATAAAGCAATGTACAACGAAAGAAAAATAAAGATTCCAATGGTTTTCATAGTTACAATTGTAACATGAGGAGAAATATAAATCTACACCAGTTGAACTTATTACACTATGTGTAATACTTTTCTTAAGGTTTTCTTGAAAAACGATATTATTTCATGTTCGAAAGTGGTACACTCTATGGGTTTGAATATGAAAAAGTTAGATTTAGGTTCTGAAAACACATTGAGCACAGTCCTGAAACTGATGATTCCTGCCATGCTATCTCAGCTTTCGACTGTCCTGTACAATATCATCGACCGTATTTATATCGGAAATATTCCCGTCACCGGCAATATTTCCTTGATTGGCGCAGGTGTCTGCGCTCCGATCACAACCTTGTGCACCTCTTTTGCGTACTGGGTTGTTTTAGGCGGCGCTCCGCTTTTCTCCATCTCACTCGGAAAGAAGAACGAAAAGGATGCAAGACGTATTTTCTCTAATGCAATGCTTGCTTTGATCGTCATTTCCTTCTTGGTGATGGGTGTATTCTATGTATGCATGAAACCGATGCTATTCACATTCGGAGCCAGCGAAGAAAGCTATTACTACGCCAAAGAATACATGGTCTATTATCTCCTCGGCATGCCATTTGCTTTCTTAGCCATCGGACTGATTCAATTTCTGATGTCACAAGGGTGTTCTGGCTATGCAATGGCTAGTACGATCATCGCAAGCATCATGAATATCATTTTGGATCCTGTTTTCCTTTTCGGTTTCAAGCTTGGCATCAAAGGTGCTGCTATTGCAACTTCTCTCTCTTGGCTTTGTTCTTTCCTTCTCGCCCTGTTCTTCATCATCAAAAAAGCAAAAATAAAGCCCCAATTCAGTGGATATTCGATCAAAATCATCTTCAAGATGCTGAAATACGGTATTTCCCCTTTCATCATCTTAGCGACAGATGCTCTCATCATCATCGTTTTAAACGCTTCTCTCCAGCAGTTCGGAAACGGACAAGGAGACTTCTATATTGAATGCTGCACTATCGTTCAGGCATTCTTCTCCTTAGTGACAGGACCTCTTCTTGGTATATCCTCAGGCACTCAGCCTGTTCTTGGATATCTCTTTGGTGCCAAACGAATGGATCTTGTCAAAAAAGCAGAGAAACAAATTACATTGTGCGGTCTTATCTTCACTTCCGTCTGCTTTGTTTTGTCCTTCTTTGTCGCTAAACCTTTTGCTTCTCTGTTCTTATCCTTCTCTTCCTCTGTCGAAAATGCTGCTGTCATCATCGAGCATTCTGTCAGATATATACATTACTATATGTATCCGATCATTCTTCTGACGCTTCAATATACATTGGTTGATGGTCTTACCGGACTTGGAAGAGCGGATATTTCTCTGTGGCTTTCCTTAAACAGAAAGATCGTTCTGCTCATTCCTTTGACGATTCTCATTCCTTATCTTACAAAAGATGCTTCAAAAGCATTTATCGCTGAACCGATTGCTGATGCAATCTCAGCAACCGTATCAACAATCATCTTCCTGATTGTCTTCCCTAAGGTTCTCAAAAAGGGAGAAGAAGGAAGCGACTCTATTTTAGAGTCGAAATAAATTGCTTTCTGTTCCGTACCCCTAATATTGGACCTGCTATAACAATATGATATCAAAGAGTAGCGGAAGTGGAAAGCGCCTGAATA
>CAKUXT010000242.1 GCA_934700375.1 uncultured Bacilli bacterium
ATCATCGCCTCTGTCAAGAACGGAATCTACTGCAAAGGATTCAATGGCGGACAGGTCGATCCTTCTACCGATCAGTTCATTTTCACTTCCGATGTTGCATATCTGATCAAAGACGGCAAGATCGATCATATGATCAAGCCCGTTTCCTTAATTGGATATGGTTATGAAATCTTACCTCGCATCACAATGGTCGGGAACGATCTCTTAAGAGCCCCTGGCGTCTGCGGATCCTCTTCCGGAAGCTGTTATGTCGAAGTCGGACAGCCGACCTTGTTGATCTCCAAGATCCTTGTCGGAGGTGCAGGAGGCAACGAATAATGAATATCAATACAAAGAAATATTTTGAAGAAGCCAAGAAGAGAAACTTTGATCTTTTCTCCTTGAGCTATTCTGTTTCCACAGAGACTTCTGTCGAAGTCTTCAACGGAGAAGTCGAAGCACAGCAGATCGGTACAAGCCAGGATGTCTCTGGACAGGGCTTGATCGACGGCAAAATCGGTTCCTATGCTACCGATGTCATCGATAAGAACACACCTGTCATGATGATGGATGCTATCTGCGAATCCGGCAAATTCGGAAGAGAAGAGAAAATCAATCATTTCTATGGCGGTGGAAAGAGATATCGCAAAGCTGCTGTCTCTTTTGCTGATTTCAAGAAGGCTTCTTTAAAAGAGCTTAGAGAAGCCGCCTTGGCTCTCTCTAAGAAGATTCAGGAAAAGGATAAGCGACTTGCTAAGGTCACTGTCTCTCTTTCCATGACGGAGAGCGAAACATTCAAGACCAATACGCTCGGTCTAAAGTGTAAGGAAAAGAAAGCGTGTTTCGTCGGCGGATTTGAAATCGTCGCTGAAGACGAGGATAAAGAACCTCGCACCGGCGGAGAGATGTTCTTCTCCTTCCATTCTTTAGAGGACCTTATCGCTGAAGGCGAAAAGAAAATCGATTCAGCTATTCATGAGGCAATCGATTTCTTTAAGACAGGCCCTTGCAAGTCCAAGAAGTACAAAGCCGTTCTCAGTCCGTCAGTAGTATCTGACTTGATGGCATTCTTCATGTCTCAGCTCAACGCTAAATCCGTTCATAAGCATCTCTCCCTCTTTGAAAACAAAGTCGGACAGGAAATTGTCTCCAAGAAGCTCACAGTCCTTCACACTCCGCATGATACTGCTCTGGAAGCGACAAGCTATGATGCAGATGGTTATCCGACTCAGGATTTCACCCTCATTCAGAGAGGTGTCTTAAAGACCTATTTCCACTCTGTCGAAACAGCAAAGGAAGAGAATATCTCTTCCAATGGCTGTGCCAGCGGAATCGGAAATGCTGGACCTTTTGTCTTAAGAGTCAAGCCCGGAAACAAGAATAAGGATGAATTGTTCGCTAAAGTCAAAAACGGCATCTATATCACAACAGTATCCGGTCTTAACTCTGGCATCAACGCTCAGACTCTTGATTATTCTTTGCCCTGCAAGGGATATCTCATCAAGGACGGAAAGCTTTCACAGGCTGTCTCTATGATTGTCTGTGCTGGAAATCTGAAAGATCTTTTTGAAAATGTTACTGACATCGCTTCCGATGTTGAATATCATTCTGGTATCTTCACTCCATCTATGGTTATTAAGGATTTCTCTATCTCCGGTAAGTAACTTCTATTCATTATGACCATCCTGTTACTGCTATTGATTTATCTGATATTCATCTCATTAGGACTTCCCGACTCCATGTTGGGAAGTTCTTTTCCGGCTATCGCTGAGAACTTATCAATCTCAGCAGATCAGGCCGGGTATATCGGACTTGTCGTATCTGTCTGCACTATCATCTCCTCTTTCTTCTCGGAAAAGCTGATCAGAAAGCTGACGACTAAATGGGTTGTGTCTCTTTCGATTCTGTTTACCGCCTTCGGCCTGTTCTCTTTTTCGATGGTAAGAGAAGGCTATACATGGCTTTTCTATCTCTGTGCTATTCCGTTAGGATTAGGAGCGGGAGCCATCGATTCTGCTTTGAACAACTATGTTGCGCTTCATTATAAAGCGATACATATGAACTGGCTTCACTGCTCTTGGGGAGTAGG
>CAKUXT010000243.1 GCA_934700375.1 uncultured Bacilli bacterium
GTCTTAGATCGTGGTTCTATTGTCTGGACCTATTCTGCCAATGCTGCCGATTTCTATTACACCGGTGAAAATGCAAATATCATTTTCTCCACTGGAAATTCTGAAGAGTTCGGTGCAATGGTTCAGTTATCAGCAAGAAGAGTCGCTTAAAAATCAAGAAAAGACTGCTGGCTTTGTCAGTAGCCTTTTCTCTTTGTCAGGGAGGTAAAATATGTTAACACTCAACAATCTTTCGATGCAGTTTGGAGGAAGAGTCCTCTTCAAAGATGTCAATATCGCCTTCACGCCAGGTGAATGCTATGGCATTATCGGTGCAAATGGTGCCGGTAAATCCACGCTTCTTCGCATCATTTCAGGAGAGCTTGAGCCGACTAGCGGCAATGTCTCTATCGATCCCAAAGAGCGTATGTCCATTTTAAGACAGGACCACAACGCTTTTGATGATGTCGAAGTCTTAAGAACTGTCCTTTTAGGATATAAGAGATTAGTCGATGTTATGGATGAAAAAGACGCTCTTTACCAGAAAGAGGATTTCAGTGATGAGGACGGCGAAAAGGCTGCCGTTCTTGAAAATGAATTTGCTGAGATGGATGGCTGGAATGCAGAGAGCAACGCTGAAGAGCTTCTTCAGTCTTTGGGTATCACAGAAGAGTTCTATCATAAACAGATGAAGGAGCTCGATGCCAGAATGAAAGTCAAAGTCCTTTTGGCTCAGGCCTTATTCGGAAATCCGGATATTCTCATTCTCGATGAACCTACCAATAACCTCGATGCCAGAACCTGTAATTGGCTGGAAGAATATCTGATCAACTTCCCCAATACGATTCTCATCGTCTCTCATGACCGTTACTTCCTCAACAGAGTCTGCACTAGAATCCTTGATGTCGATTACAAAGAAATCAATCAGTTTGTCGGAAACTATGATTTCTGGTATTCTTCCAGTCAGTTGATTCAGGCTCAGATGAAAGATCAGAACAAGAAGAAGGAAGAAAGAATCAAGGAGCTGAAAGACTTCATCGCCCGCTTTGCTGCAAACGCCAGCAAATCACGTCAGGCGACCAGCCGTAAGAAAGCTCTTGATAAAATCGTCCTTGATGATATCAAACCCTCTTCGAGAAAATATCCGTTCATCGACTTCAGATCCGAATTCCAGCTTGGAAACGATGTTCTTTTTATGGATCATCTTTCAAAGGACGGATTCTTCAAGGATTTAAATATCGTTCTGAAGAATACGGATAAGGTCGCCTTCTTGGCCGATAATTCTCTTGCCATCACAAAACTCTTCGATGTTCTCGATGGAAGAGATGAAGAATTCGAAGGCACGTTCAAGTATGGTATCACCATTCATGAACAGTACATTCCTTCCTCTTTGAGCGAATTCGATGATGTCGAAACAAACTTAGTCAATTACCTTAGACCTTATTCGAAGGAGAACCTCGATTCCTATATCAGAGGATACTTAGGAAGAATGCTTTTCTCCGGAGAAGAAGCCTTAAAGCAGGTCAAGGTTCTCTCAGGCGGAGAGAAAGTCAGACTTCGTTTCTCCCGCATCATGCTAAATCCTGGCAATCTCATCATGCTTGATGATCCGACCAACCACCTCGACCTTGAATCGATCGAATCTCTCAACAGAGCGATGCAGGAGACAAAGAGCGTTCTTCTTTTCACCTCTCACGACAGACAGCTTATCAACTCCATCGCCAATAGAATCATCTATATCAAAGCGGATGGCAGCTATGTCGACCGTTATCTGACTTATGATGAGTTTGAAGAACTTCAGGAAAAGAATGCAATCTAACTGAAAAATGGGACTGTTAAAGAATTCGATCATTTCTAAATAGAATAGAAATGCAATCGAGGGCTTTGCAGCCCCTTTTACTTTGCATTTTCGAAAACGAAAGATTTTACGCTTTTATTTGACTTTTTTGCAAAAAGAAGAACAAAATACGCTAAAATATAAAAACACCGGCTGTACCCGGTGTCGAAGCTTCGTAAAAAACCTTTCTTCAAAAGGAGCTTTTTACTATGTCAAATTTTAGCATAAAACATCCGCTTTTTATAG
>CAKUXT010000244.1 GCA_934700375.1 uncultured Bacilli bacterium
GGCGCCGATGGATGGATTCCCTGGAATCCATCCATCATTGCTATTGCTCCTTGGTCCAGTGAGAGGGGTGCACTACACATTTGCGCTGTTTTTCATAAGTTGCATTTGAGAAATGCTGATAAGAATAGAAATTTTCATTTGAAGTTGGTGAAACAAATATGTCCACTATCAAAACTTTAATTTTTTTAAAGTTTTGATGGTGTGTGGTACAATATCCTTGTCACAAAGGAGAGCGATAAAATGAAAATCCTTGAACGAACCACATACTTGAAAAAATTGATGAGACTTAAAGGAACGCCAGATATAAAAATTGTGACAGGGCTACGCAGATCTGGAAAATCAGAATTGTTACATCAATATATCGAAAAAATCAAACGCATAGAGGCAAACATCAACATCATCTTTATTGATTATGCAGACCTTTCCTTTGATGATCTGAAAAATTATAAAGAGCTATATAAATATGTAGAATCCCGGTATGTAGAAGGCATGGAAAATATGCTATTTGTCGATGAAGTCCAGATGTGTGAAAAGTTCTTTCTTGCCATCAATAGTTTCCATAACAGCAGAAAGTATGACATCTATATCACGGGATCAAACGCTTTTTTGTTAAGTTCAGATCTTTCCACTCTGTTCACTGGCAGATATATTGAAATACCTGTTTTCCCGTTCAGTTTTTCTGAGTTTTGCTCGTATTTTGAAAAGAATGGTGAGGAACCTTCTGCTTTGAATGAATTTCTAAGGGAAGGTGGACTCCCTGGTTCTTATTTATATTCGGAAGCAGTTGATAAAGCCGCTTACATCAGGGATGTTTTCAATACCCTCATTAAAAGAGATTTGGTCGAGAAGTATCATATTCTCGAAGAAGCACGGATGGATTCTCTGACAGATTTTCTGATGGATAATATTTCAAGTCTGACCTCTCCTAACAAAATCAGTGAGGTTTTAGGTAAAAACGGTGAGAAAGTAAATCGTGTTACCATATGCAATTATTTGAAATATCTTTGCAGCGCCTTTTTGTTTTATCGTGTCCGCCGTTATGACATCAGAGGGAAAAAGTATTTAGAGACAATCGAAAAATATTATCTAAGCGATCTATCATTCAGATATGCACTCCTTGGTTCTAGAAACATGGACTACGGAAGAGCATATGAAAACATGGTCGCAATTGAGCTGATGAGACGTGGATATGAGATTTATGTCGGGAAGCTCTATCAAAAGGAAGTTGACTTCGTTGCGATGAAACAAAATGAGAAAATCTATATTCAGGTGTCGGACGATATTTCTTCAGAGAAAACATTGGATAGGGATCTGACTCCTTTAAGGATGATCAAAGATTCTTATCCGAAGATCTTAATTGCCAATACTAAACATGATACTTATGACATCGAAGGAATCAGAGTTTACGATTTGGCAAGATGGTTACTGGCTTTTGAGAAATAGAAATAGTGTTGTATTCGAATAATGCTGATAAGAAGAGATGTTTTCATTTGAAGTTGGTGAAACAAACATGCCCACTATCAAAACTTTAAAATAAATAAAGTTTTGATAGTGGATGACTGAAATTTGCTACTTGTTAATGTGGAAGGTCAAATGAAAACGCATAGACCCGTTCAAAAGGCTTTCTGGATTTTTTAGCGTATGCACGTTACTTCATAGCCATTATGAAAAAGACAAGGTGCAATCCTTCAGCTTCTTTTGAAATCATCATGGAAACGTCGCCGTGGCGGTTATTGATTTTCTGAAAATTACTATTTCAACAAAAAATCGTCAAATACAGGTCAGTAATGAGCAAAAAGCCCTGAATCATCGACTGATCCAGCAACCATGTGCAAACCAGTGTTTTTTGAAAATCAAAGCGAATCATGACGTTCTCAAAACGCTTGGATTGATCAATGATAATGGAAAATTCAATAAAGCGGCCAAAAAAGAGAAAAAAAGCAAATTATATGGCAAATCGGGAACTAGAATAATTTATGTGTAACCCTTTTGTTCCTGGATTCCGGAATCCAGGAACAAAAAAGGGCGCCATCCCT
>CAKUXT010000245.1 GCA_934700375.1 uncultured Bacilli bacterium
GACCAGGCTTACCATCCATCGGATAAGGGCAGTCTGTGAAGCCGTTCTTACGAAGAAGTGCTTCATAATCCTTCATATACTGGAAGGAGAGATCGTCTTTGTCTTCACTTGCTGCATAGGTATCGTTGAAGACAACAACCCACTTGTAGTCAGCATTGGAATCAACGCCCCAATTTCCAGCCATTTCCTTGTTGTAAAGGAAAGGAACATCTTTGATACAATCTCCTAAGACAGCTTTCATTGTAGGATAGACTTCAGGAGCGCCATCCTGCCAGTTGTCAGGTTCGACGAAGGGTTTCAAAGTTGTGTAATCAATCTCAGCAGGCTTTGTTGCACTGTTCCAGTTGCTGAACTCAACCTGTTCTTTTCCTTTGAAAAGATCAAGGCCGTTGAATTCATATTCGATCTTCACAGGTCTATAATTTGCAACAGAGAATTTCAAAGAGGAAGGAATGATGTTCTTCTTATTGCTTCCGCCTAAGATATGATCTGCGATATCATCGACATCACTATAGAGTGAATAGACGGTGTTGGCACCTTCTGTAACACCATTCTCCATAAAGCAATTAGAGGAGATATCCATACCAATCATCTGATTGAGTCTGGTGTTAGGAATATTAAGTGCAGTGGAAACTGTTGTGTTATCGTCTCTAACACTATAAGGAATGAGATCTTCACCGGATTTGAAGTAACCCCATCTCTTTGTTAAGACCTGATCATAAGCTCCAGGAGCCGGATCGATATAATCCTGGGTGTAAAGGATGGTATCGATATCATTATCGCCTTTGCTAGAGAAGACAGAGAGGTAGACAGGATAAGCAGTGGAACCGACAGTGGAGATTTTAGCCGAGAAAGAAGTTGTATATTCCCATGAAGCATAGAGCTGATAAAGGGCTGTACTGACCTTAGAGTTGCTCTTATGTGCGCTCGGCTTTGTGAAATCATAGGTAGAAGTGAAGTCGACATTAAGCTCGAAGTACATAGACTGAGTATAGGAGTCCATTCTAGTTGTGGAGATGGCCTTAAGGGAAGAAATCTTTCCTTCGGTTGTCTTCAGTGTAAGGGAGAAGATTTCACCCATATCGATCTTGGTGAGGTTGTTGATCATCCATCTGCCATTGTAGCCATAATAGGTATAAGTATCATCGCCGGTCTTTAAGAAGGCATCGAATTCAAGAGCATCTTTCGGAGCGATGGCAACCTTGGAGAAGTCATCTTCCAATTCCTTTTCGACGACTTTGTTCTGATAATCGACATAGACCTGCTTTGCTTTTCCGTCAGCTGCCTTTGTGAGATAGGTTGTTGTCGGAGAAGTGACACCATTTACGTATCTGGAATATTGCATTCTGTCTTCTTCAGAGACAATGTCATATTTCTCATAAAGATCATCAGTCTTGTAGTGAAGAATATTGGTAGCGGAGAGAGAAACCTTTCCGTTCAATCCTTCTTTGACAGTAGCAGGAAGCTTATCTGTCGGTAAGGAATAGGAAGACTGGAATGCTTCAACTTCATCAACAGAACTGGTTCCGATGAAATGAAGTGAGCAGACACCGATAGAATAGACTTTGTCAGCGCCTTCGGTTGTCTTGAAGTTCGGAGCAAAAGCGAAGTTGATGAGTTCATCGAATTCATTGTCGACTTCGATTTCAACACCCTTGATCTCATTGACAAGGTTTGTGACGCCTCTGAGGTAGCATAAAGCTGTGATGATGGTCTTGTCTTCGGTGTAGAAGGCTCTCTGTCTCTGTTCAAAGACAGTTGAGTCTTTTCCTTCTAAAGCACCATGAAGCGGGTTCATCTCTTCAGTAGATCTGATAGCGACTCTCTTTCCGTTTTCATCATCATAGGCAAGAGCATTTTCAAGAACGAACTCGCCATCCTTCTGATCGAAGTTGTAGAGAAGGTTTTCACCAGCATAGTCTTTGACAGACATATATCCGGCTTTTGCATAATCAAAGTAGATATATTTGGAAGTGTAGACGTTTTCATAGGTGACCTTTCCTTCTTCAGTCATGATAGAGTAGGCCATGG
>CAKUXT010000246.1 GCA_934700375.1 uncultured Bacilli bacterium
GTTCATATTCATTGAATTCCAATTCCAATAGATGCTCTAAAGCACCCTTGTCATCATTCTCATCAGTAATCGTATCATATGCAGATTGAATGCCTTCCGTCAAAGAGATATTCAATAAGACAGTATCGAGGATGCTGTTATCTCTTTTTGAATTGAGATTATCAGACATTGCAGAATTCTTATATGCATGTTCAATCGTTCTTTTGATTGCATTTTCGTTTCGAATCAACAGAGGCACTTCCTCATAGATGAAAGCGATAGAGTATATGATTGAACATGCTCCTAGACTCAATGCCGTATAGAGAAATTCACGTTTGAGCCAACCTTGCATCAGGCCTGAGAACAAGCCGCTGAGGCTCACTACTATGATTACTACAATGCATTTATGAAGGAAATCAAAATAGCCTTTTCCTCTGATGCGATTGTATTTGGAAATCGTTATGCCATAGTAAGTCTCTTTGCCTAAAGAGAAAACAATGGAAACGATTGTCAGAACAGTAAGAATCAAAGAAGTTATCAATCCTGCCCATTGAAATCCATTATCCTTATCTACTGGTGCTTTTTCATAGAAATCATAGAGAAACGCAAATAAAACCAAACCGAGACAGAATACATCAATTATGATGGAACGATTGAATTTTTGTTTTCGTTTTTGTTTTTTCATGTCTTCCCCCTCTTTCGCTTTAGCGTTTCAGTCTAACTCCTTCAGAATATTCGGATAGACATTGTTCATCCATCCCTTAGCCAAGTCTTCCTTCTTGATCCATAGAGATAGAATGATATCCAACTGGAAATCATTCCATAGTCTTTTCAGCATCATGATATAAGAATCATAATCGCCTTTGATGACAGAGGTGGCTATGATCATCCACTTCTGTTTATATTCGTATCCGGAATAGAAATCGTTGAGCTGTTTGACAATATAGTTGACAGCTCCTCCTATTCCTTGTAATTCGTTCTCATTGGCTTTTTCATTCTTTTCTTTTTCAACGATAAGGATGTGTAGAAGCAGGTGTTCTAGAAAGTTACAATAGACCAATCTGTTCGCTTTCTGATATTCATATGGATTCTTTAGGGCATGTTCAGGATTGGCAAGAAGGATTGCTTTGTCTTCATCGATATGATGACAGAACAATCCTTCTTCTGATCTTGTGACTTTCTGATTCTTAGAAGAGCATTTCTCACTTTTGAAGAAGTCATATTTGGCTGGGCCATATTTCTTCAATAGATGAGCTACTAATTCATCGTAGTTCATCTTCATGATCCGTTCGTAATATTCTTTTCCGTTTTCATTCATATACATGTGTTTCCTTCCCTGTTAGCATAATTAGTTGAGATTATTCATTTGGCAAACGCGAAATTCACAAGCAATTAGCACAAGTCTAAATCACAAATTAGAATAGACAACATCTTTGTAATAATAAGCTCCTTTTTTATTTTCTTTTTTTAATTCTTCAAATTGAGAAGGCCAATTATCCATTGCATTTTTTTATTATTTTTTCTTCAAAAGAAACATATATTCTTAAATAATCCCCAAACCAAGAAGGGGAATACTCATCCTCTATTTTACTGCAATTCAAATTGACACAAATAATTGGTAAATTTTGTCTCATTGCTGTTTCAACTTCATATTCCACAAAACGAGTCAGTCTTTTTGTGCTTTTCCCTATTAAAAGAATAAACAATTTAGAATTGTCCAATCTTTGTTTCAAACTTCTTTTAATTGATTCGGTTTGTGCCCAATCATGTGCTTGAGTTAACTCATGAGCATCATTGAATTCAAAATCGATGTTTTGATTCAAATTCCATGCCTTAAAAAGATTGTAATACTTGATATCATTATCACCATCAAACGCAACATAAACTCTATTTCTGTAAGCCATGTAAATGCCCTCCTTATTTAAAAATTGAAACTTTATCTTTATCTTTGTTATAAACTACAATTACTATCGAGGAACTAGAATAATTTATGTGTAACCCTTTTGTTCCTGGATTCCGGAATCCAGGAACAAAAAAGGGCGCCATCCC
>CAKUXT010000247.1 GCA_934700375.1 uncultured Bacilli bacterium
AGATTTACACAGAATTATTGACAAGTCTCTTCTAGCATAAAAACTCTACGCTAAATAGAATTATAAAACCGGTTTTTGGTAATTAACACTTCAAAAGTTTGGTAGAAGGCGAGACATCCAGGCCCAGGCACAGAAGGATGTCGACCGACAGAGAACGCAGAGGCCAGGCTTTTCCTGAGATGGGAGCACATGCTGCTGTCGGTATACGGATATTCTCCCCTAATATGCGACTGTGGGGCTAGAATGAAAATCAATCATAAGCTATCATATTTCCCAGGGATGGACTACGAAGAATGGAAAAAAAGAAGAGACTCAGGCTGAAGACGGAAAAGATAGACGGCGAAGAGATGGTAGTCATGGAATGTGCGACATGCCACAGGAGAGAGAACGTGGAGGCGGACATCGCTTTCGAATGCTGGGAATTCGACGGGCGGGCCTTTTCCCGCGTTCGACTGTCCGTTCTGCGAGACGGGACTGATGATTCCGAAGCAGGTGATAGAGGAAACGAAGGAAGAAGAAGAAAAAGAAAAGCACCTGGGCAGACCGAAAAGAAAAAGAAATTGAACATCTTTATACGATTATAGCCAAATGTAACAATTTACAAATTCCTAAACAAAACAAAAGCGTAACTTCATTTAGAATCTCTATCTGAAGTTACGCTTTTTCAGTTCAGTTTTTATTGATGCAATCAGGCGATAAGACGAGAGACGTATTCATCCAACTCTTCAAAGCATTTATTGTCGAGCTTGAAGGAATAACGATAGCCATCGATCACCTTCATCTTTCTCATCTGAGCAAAAGAAGAAAGATTCATCACTGCTTCTCCGCTCCATCCATAATCGCCGAAAGCAGAGAATTTCTTATTGGCAAAGAAGGTGTTAGGCTGAGAAAGAAGAATATCGTAGAAATAAGGAACAGCATCATTGATGATTGTCGGAGAACCGAACAATACCATCGAAGAAGACTGGATGGAAGCAAGGATTTTATCTTTCTTATCAGAATAGTCAAGAGCATCGATAGAATAGGAATCGACTTCTTTCCCGTTCTCTTTGAGCTTCTTTTCGATGTATTCTGCCATTTCAGCAGTATATCCATAGCAGGAAGTATAGACCAATGTGATCTTGTTCTTGTCATTTGTGACAAGAGCTTTCTTTGCATCGCTTTCAAATGCATCGATGACATCGGATGCATTTGTATCAATCACAGGGCCATGTCCGACAAGGAGCATTTTGACATCGAGGGCTCTGACTCTCTTGACAGCATCAAGAACGAAGTTTGCAAAAGGAGCCATGATGCAAGTGAAATAATAGTCGAATGCTTCTCTGTATTCTTTCTGATCTGTGACTTTAGAATAAAGAATATCATCAAAGGCGTAATGTGCACCGAAGCCATCACAAGTGACAAGAGCTTTCTCCTCTTTGATATAGGTAAAGAGGACATCCGGCCAATGGAGGAAAAGACCAGAGACAAAGGAGAGTGTATACTGTCCGACCTTCATCTCTTTTCCTGCAGTCATGATCATAGACTTATAAGGAAAGCGAAGAATGTTCTTCAAATTGTTGTTTCCGGCAGGAGATATGATAACTGTAATATCAGGATTCTTCTTCAGCAAAGCTTCAATAGCACCGGAATGATCGGGTTCAGTATGGGCAACGACAAGATATTTGATCTCCGACAACGTGCAGATCGATTCGATGTTGTTAAGATATTCGTCTTCAAATCCGGATTTGGAGCCTTCAAAAAGGACAGCACCTTCATCAGTTTTGAGAAGATAAGAGTTATAGGATGTACCATATTTCAAGGGCATGATCGAATCAAAGACTTTCAAGTCATGATCGATGACACCGACATAGTACAGGTTTTCATTCAGTTTCAATGTTTTCATAGTTTTTACCTCGCGCAATATTATAGCAACATGAAATGTTGATATCATAATTTTGCTTTAGAAAAGGGCCTGTTTTACAGGCCCAGAGAATTACTTATTTAGAACTGTCTTTCGGTCCGAAGG
>CAKUXT010000248.1 GCA_934700375.1 uncultured Bacilli bacterium
GACCAGTGATGATAAGAACATCGGTAGAATTGTCCATATAGTAATCATTGGCAACAAACAAAACACCAGGGGCCGCCTTTTCGATGATTGGATGACGTGCCTGCTTGATATCAATCTTATTCTCGCCGTTGAAGGTCGGCTTGATATAGTTGTTTTCGCTTGCGACATAGGCAAGATCGAGGAAATAATCCAATTCGGAAATCGCATCGCTTGTCTTCTGAATCTGTGAAGTGAATTCGGAGACAGTCTTTCTCAGTTCCTTGAAGAGCTTGTACTCCAAAGAGACTCTTAAATCCTTGGAACGAAGAATCTTGTCTTCCTGTTCCTTGAGCTCTTGTGTGATGTATCTTTCTCCGGTCTTCAAAGTCTGCTTTCTGATGTATCCGAATTCCGGTTTCACTAGAGCAGTCTGAGCCGCAGAAATCTCAATATAATAACCAAAGACAGAGTTGTTACCGACACGGAGATTGTGAATTCCAGTCTTTTCTTTCTCTTTGACTTCAAAATTGTTCAACCAATCTTTGGCATCTGTGGTCAAGGAGATCAGCTCATCCAATTCAGCATTATAGCCGCGCTTGAAAATCTCGCCTTCCGTGATTGTGACAGGGCAGTTTTCACTGATTGCCTTTTCAAGAAGGGCGGTGAGAGAAGTGTAATCGCCGATACGGGAAGCGATATCGTGAAGTTCAGGAGAATCGATACGGGACAAGTCCTGTAACAGTTGTGGAAGAGCGGCAAGAGACTTCTTCAGCTGAAGAAGATCATGTCCATTGCAGTTCTCATAACCCATTCTTGCGATGAGTCTTTCCATATCGAAGATGCCATCCAAATCCGCGCGGAGATTCTCTCTCACGATATAATGATCGACAAAGAGCTCTGTGATCTTCAGTCTTCTTTGAATCTCATTCATCGAGGCGCTAGGAGAAGTGATCTGTGATTTCAGATATCTTGCACCCATAGGTGTCTTTGTCTGATTGAGAAGCCAGTAAAGCGTACCGAAGCTCTTTCCGTCCAACGATTTGACAAGCTCCATATTGCTTTGAGCGGCAAAGTCGATCTTCATGTTCTTCTTCTCCATGAGATTGACTGCTGGCTTGAAGTAATTGAGGTTTCTTCTCTCCATGCTCTTGAGATAGTTGTATAAACGAGCGGTTGTTTCAATCTGTCTTGCATCAGAAAGATTGATGAACAATGATTCGATTTCAAGCGTTCTTGAAGTATCGTTGGAATAGGAGATGCAGATATTGGAATTCGATTTGACATAGGAGACAAATGCAGCATCGATGGAAGTCGGAAGAATCAGTTCTCTGACATCGATTGAAAGAAGCTTCTCCAAGATCTTTTCTTTTGAGTTTTCCAAAGACAATACCTTCAGTTCACCGGTTGAAAGATCGGCGTAAGCCAAAAACGCCTGCAACGGGCAAAGAGTGACTGAAGCGATATAGTTGTTATCATTTCCAGAATAATCCATGTTGGCACCAGGAGAAATGATCTGAATGACATCTCTCTTGACCAATTTATTTGTCAGCTTCGGATCTTCGACCTGTTCGCAGATACCGACTTTATAACCTCTGTCCACCAGTTTCTGGGCATAAGAAAGATAAGCGTGATGCGGAATGCCGCACATAGGCATGAACTGTCCGTTTCCACACGCTTTTTTCGTCAGGAAAAGCTGCAGTTCTTTGCTGGCGATTTCGGCATCTTCATTGAACATCTCATAGAAGTCACCGATGCGATAGAAAAGAATAATATCACCATACTGTTTCTTGAATGCCAAGTATTGTTCGACCATCGGAGTAAAGCCGGTCGATTTCTCATCCGTTGTTGATTTTGCCATATTGTTTACCTTTAAAACTACTACCTAATATTATAAGACAAAAGGCGGTTTTATAAAACAATCGAGTAGAGAGTGATAAGCGATAGCTTCTCCGCTCCCTCTCACACCACCGTACGTGCGGTCTTCCGCATACG
>CAKUXT010000249.1 GCA_934700375.1 uncultured Bacilli bacterium
GGTGATAGGTTTGTGAGGCAAATACAACATTGGGAGGCGAAGAAAATGGATGATTTCTATAAAAAGCTACAGAAGCAATTGAAATGTATGACAGAGGCTGAAAAGGATTCGTGGATTCTTTCACAGGCGAAGATACTTTCGACTTGTATGCAGGAGGATTTTTACAAGAGCATCTGCGGAACCAAGAAGGTTATAAACATGCCAGATCGCGACGAAATTACAGCATTTATTGAAAATGTCAGAAATGGCGATATTTCTGTAGAATATGAGACTCATTACGTCGAGTTTGATGATGATGGTCATTATCATGATGACTGGGGTTATGATTTTTATGATCCGGAAGATGCTATGAGTTTTATTTCTTCTGTAATCACGGGATGCCATGATTTGATAGTCCTGAAAGAATATGAAGATGCTTTCCAGATATTGGATGATATCATAGGACTTAAGTTCGACATTATTGATCATCCTGACACGGATGATTCCTGTCAAGATGAATATATGGATCTTGATATGGCAATACATGAGGGAATGTTGTCAATTGATAGAGATGACTTGCTTCGAGATTATACTGAATCATGCAGGCGCAGCATTAAAGACAGTAGCACCGCCGCTGAAAAGATCGTGTCAGCTCTTGAAATGGAACTTTTTAAGGGCTGCAAGACAAATGTCTGCAATACAATTACTGAGAAGGATCCTCTGCTTTTGGAGATAAAGAAGAAACTGAAAGATGATCTGAATAGATATGAAAAGGAGTACACTGATAAAAGTAAAAAGGATAAGTATTATTTGGGCGAATATCGTGACAAGGAGAGAATCCAACATATATCAGCGATGATCGAATATTTCGAAAAAATCGGCAAGAAGCAAAAGAAGCCTCAAAAATCATTCCTCAGAAGGACATGGTCACAGATATCTGAACTCATTTTGGAATTGGAAGATGAACCATATATAGATGATCAAGTTCAGATTACGGAAATATGGAAAATCGTGAAGGTGCTTTTGAAACGCGGCGGTTTTGATAAAGAGCCATGGGAAGTTAAGGAGAGTATTCTAAAGGAAATATATGATAATGACTTCTATGACTATTACGGTATATATGAACCGATGAAAAACCTGGCGAACGCAATCTGTACAACGAGGGAAGAAAACCTCAAACGTGCTGAGATTATGATGAAAACCGGAAGAGGATATATGGCTGCTACGTTTTATCGTGAGCTTGGTGAGGAAGACAAATGTGCCGAGTATTTTGAAAAACATCTTGGAAGGGAAGAAGAGCCGTATGAGATACTTGTAGATTATTATAAGGAACGAAATCATGAAAAGGCTGTAGAGATAGCTGCTCTTGCTATTCAAAAATGCAACAAGGATCTGACACCGTTTTATGTTTTTCTGCTACAGGATGCAAAAGATCGTAAGGATGAGGAAGCTTTTAAGAAGCTGATGCTGAGTGCTCACAGAAAAAAGGCTGTAAAGTCATCTGTAGTGGATGATATGTTTTCTTGAAGAAATTTTTGGACTTATCTTGACATAAACTGACGGCAATGGCAGAACCGGACGGCTCGTTGTCAATTTAGAACTAATGAAACCAAGCTATCCTCCAATCAAAATTGAATTCACGGACAGAAAAGCCTATAACGATGCCTTCGACTCTACGCAAGGACGAACTCCCCAAGGCAATGGCGAAGCTTTTCGCCAAATACTTAACTGAACGATTGAGAAGATATATCTCGATTCTTAAGTCGGTATTTAAGTACTCCTCCTTCCGATGTATCTGAAATTGTCAGGCTGGTTTCTCGCTTTCGACCTTGTCAAAGAGGAGTTGAGGTCGATCGCATCAGCTCCTTATCCTGTTTAAGTTTCGAAACTCTTATAGCATTACATTGCTCATGTTTTGTATGTGCGTTAGCTTGAGAACATCATCTTTCTATTAGTTTTCATACTAAGTGCAACACTA
>CAKUXT010000250.1 GCA_934700375.1 uncultured Bacilli bacterium
GGTTCTAAGCTCTTCAGGAACATTTTCCTGATCGAGTGCATCTTTTGTCTTGATCGGCATGATAGGAGAAAGGATGATGGATCCGATACGGATGATTTCGCTTGCTGCATAGAGACATTCCTTCAATAAATCGATGTTTCCGTTCTTGGCCTGTGTCCAAGGAGCGACATCATCGAAGTATTTGTTTCCGAGATTGACAAGCTCGATTGCTTTTTCGGCACCATCTGTGATCTTCATATCTTCCATATAGGCGTTATATTGAACGAGCTTTTCTTCGATATCAGCATAAAGCTTCTTTGTGAACTCATTTGTCGGTTCCTTGTATTCAGGGATGACTCCTTCAAAGTACTTGTTCATCATGGAAAGAGTACGGTTGACTAAGTTTCCGTAAGAGTTTGCAAGATCGGAATTGAGACGATCGACAAACTGCATCGGTGTGAAGTTGCCATCGGTTCCAAACTGAATTTCACGGACGATATAGTAACGTAAAGAATCAACTCCATAGCGCTCGATGAGCGGATAAGGAGAGATAGCATTTCCAAGAGACTTGGAAAGCTTGACACCGCTCTTTGTCAACAATAATCCATGGACGATGACTCTGTCAGGCTCTCTTAATCCTAAAGCCTTTAGAAGGATCGGCCAGTAGATGGTGTGGAATCTTGTGATATCTCTTCCGACGAGATGAACGATCTCACAGTCATCTCCCCAGAAAGTATTGAATAAGGTTTCATCCTTTGTCTTATAGCCTAATGCGGAGATGTAGTTCAAAAGTGCATCGATCCAGACATAGATGACATGCTTAGGATTCTCTTTGATCGGGATGCCCCAGCTGAAAGAGGTTCTTGTGATGCAGAGATCTTCAAGTCCAGGCTTGATGAAGGTGTTGATCATCTCGTTCATCTTGTCTTTGGAGAAGAAATCGGGATGTTCTTCATAGAAATTGAGAAGCCAAGGAACGAATTTCTTGACGTTGAGGAAGTATGCCTCTTCAGAATCGAGATGGACAGGACGATGGCAATCAGGACAGAAATGATTTCCGTTTTCGTCTGTGATGACTTGGCTGTCGCTCCAGAATGTTTCATCCGGTGTGCAGTACCAGCCCTTGTATTCGCCTAAATAGATGTCTCCTTTTTCAAGAAGTTCGGTAAAGACCTTCTGAACCAAAGTGACATGATAATCGTCGGTTGTTCTCACATAATAATCATAGGAGATATCCAGTGCTTTCCAGACATCCTTGAATGATTTTGCGATGTTGTCGACATAGGTCTGAGGATCGAGTCCTGCAGCTTCTGCTTTCTCCTGAATCTTCTGACCGTGTTCATCAGATCCGGTCATGAAACGGACATTGTATCCGGCAAGTCTTTTGTATCTTGCAATGGTGTCGGCACAGACACAGCAATATGTGTGACCGATGTGAATGTTGCCAGATGCGTAGTAGATTGGGGTAGTGATATAGAAATTTTTCTTTTTGTTATCAGCCATATGAAAGCCTCCTTTAACAAATACACATTATTATAGTGTTGTGGGTGTTTAAAAGACAAGGAAACAGGACTTTAAATAGTCATTACTCATAGGATTTGGCCCTTTTAAACCGCGGTTTGGCACAATTCTCATTATTTTCTTGCTTATGTATTATATTTGTGGTATAATACCAGTATGAAAAAGAATGATTTACCGGCATGGGCCAAAAAATACGACGGAAAAGGAATCGCCTTCCGCAAACGAGGGGATTCCTTTGCGGTGTTCAGAGTCTCCTCCCATCGCGAGCAGGGCAAAAAATATCCGGTCCTGGACCAGACCTATCT
>CAKUXT010000251.1 GCA_934700375.1 uncultured Bacilli bacterium
CGATACGGATTGATGACAATGATGAAGTCATTTGCATTACAAAGATTTACACAGAATTATTGACAAGTCTCTTTTGTGATTAATACATAGGAGGGTATAATTAAATAAACATGTTATTTAAAAAAGAAAGGAAAAGATAAAATGAAGAAATACAGTCACTTGAAAATCATCGATGCAAAATGCAAAGCCGGAGATGATATTGATTTCGGCACAGTAATCGGAGAATTGAAGGCAGAAGATGAAAAAGGAAACATCATCTACTATACCAATGATGAATTTGATGGCTGCCCGACATTTTTAAAGACGGATAAAAGTGTCCTCGATCTGTTGTTCAATAACAATCCTGAAGATGAAGAACAGATTCAAAATTTGCTTGAGAATTCAATCAATACAGATTTCGAATATGAGAGTCTCCTTTCAGACAAAGAAAATCCATTGTTCTTGGTTTATCGTTATTTAGCCTATTTAGTACGTTCTGACAAGGATAAAACAGAACAATTCATAAAAGATACCATAGGGAAATATATTGATGAAATCACAATTCCAAAATGTGATATCGAAGAAGATATGGAAGACGAATAAATTTCTAAAACATCAGTAAGTTTTAGTGATTCTCAGGTAAGCTCTTTCTCTATATTCTGATAAAAAAAGCAATGATTTTTTCTTGTCATCTTTCTTTTGCTGTTTTTATAATGGAGTATGCCTATCTGGACTACACAGCCACAAGCCTGGGGATGGTTTCATATCCTAGGCATCGTTATCGCTTTTGTCTTCATCTTCTTAGGGTTCTTCCTAGGAGATAAGTTTAAAGTGGCTCAGAAACCAAAAATCAGCAATATGATCCTCTGGCTCTGTTCTGTCTTCTTCATCAGCATCGAAGTGCTGAAAGAAGTGATGTTAGTAATAAGAGGAGAGTTCGCATACAGAGAACTTCCATTCCAGATCTGTTCTCTTATCATCTTCACACTTCCTATCATGCTTCTTATCAAGAAAGAATCTGTCAAAGACTTCTTTGTCAGCTTCATCTCTTTCTTCTGTATGACAGGAGCCTTCTTCTACTTCATCAAACCGACTACTGCACTCAATTCACCTTATATCCTCATCTCCATCAGAAGTTTCTTATGGCACTGGATGATACTCTTCACCTCTACCTTCTTGATTGAAAGCTATGATGTCTTAAACAGAAAGGTCCATAAGTTCTTCTTCAAAGGATATATCTTATGGCTTGTATTTCTGACTATAGCAGTCACAATCGATACATTGTGTTACTTCTATTGTCCGGAAAAAGAGATCAACTTCTTCTATATCGCCTATGGAACAAAGCCTTTCTATCCTATTCTGAACCTCATCTTTGATACGACAGAGAAAGGAATGAAGCATTATCCGCTTTACTTCTTCGCTTTTGCAATCTATTACGGACTTGGAACTTATCTGATGTTTGTCTTCTCCTCTGTATTAGACCATCTTTATCATACTATTGGAAGAAAAATGGACAAAGAGAGAAAAACAATCAGAAAATAATAAAGAAGTTGGAAAATATCTGTATTTCAGTGTCGAAGAAAATTGATAGCATTTTCATCATGGAAAAGCATGATAACGAAAATAGTCATTACTCATAGGAATTAATTTTTCGTCAAAACGTCGATAAACTGCAGGCCTTGAAACAAAAAAACGCCAGAAACTTTTTTCCTGACGTTTTTTTCGATTCGCGGCCATCGACCATCGACACTTCGGCCTACTTTTTGCTCTCTTTCGTCCCTCTCATGTTCTTTTTTACAAGCATCGTGAAATTCT
>CAKUXT010000252.1 GCA_934700375.1 uncultured Bacilli bacterium
CTCACCGATGCTTATCAGTTCTCTGCTAAAGAGTCCAATGGAAAGACATTTGAAAGAAAGTATGTAAGAGAGGGCCGTTACTTAGCAAGCGAATACCTCGATTTCCAGAACGTTGTCCGCAAACAGAGACTTTCCAATACTGATGGCGAGACAATGCTCTGGCAGGCTGCGCCTTACTTTAACTATCTTGGAACAACGTCCTATGTCAAAAACAGTGACTTTGTCTCCTTTGATGATGGTAAGACCTATCACTTCATCGGCGGTTATGAAACAGCAGAACAGATCTGCCTTAACTTCTATCAGACGGATATCTCTCCGGATGATATGTATTTCACTGTCGAAGATGATGCTATCACGTCCTTCCATGTTGTTGTCGATCCATACAAAGGCGATTCCAGTACAGAAGACGGCATCTATGAAAAGTATGGTATGGAAATCACATCTACGCTTTCCGAACTGAAGACAGCCACTATTGAACACCTTGAGAAGTATAAACATGAAAGCTATCAGGATCCTATTTCCACTTCAATCACAACTATGGCTTCTAGCAAGAATTACAAAGCATCTGTCACAAGAAAAACTTCTGGAAGCGTAAGTGAGAATGTCACATACACCTACACAGAAGACACTATCGATATCGTCTCTTCTGTCGGCAATGAGATACTCACTCATTCCGGTGTCCATAAAGTCGATGACAACAACTACTATGAATATGAGCATGATGATAAGACTGGTGTCACAACAATCACCAAGAAGCATGCCGCTGTCTTTGACGGCGTCGATTCAACCGGCAAGAAAGTCAATCGTTATCCTACCTTTGATTTTGCAGCGGAAATCTTTGATAAGACAGCTGATGCCTCTACTTTCATCTCCAGAGGCGACAATGCTCAGTTTATCTCCTACTGCTCCTATCTCCCTCAGACTTGGACATTGCTTCATACTTATTTAGGAGAAGGCACTATCAAATTGGATGGTAACGGCCATCTTTCTCAGGCCAGTGCAACCATGAGCGACGGCGAGAAAGAATACGCTCTTACTATCGATTACTCTTCCTTTGCAACTGCCAAAGTCGCAATTGACTTTAGTAAGGCTACAGAACCTACTCATCCGACAACATTCGAAGAAGCTTATCCTTCCTTAGCCAAAGAGATGAAGGCCTGGAACATCTATGATGCTGTTCCTTTCCTCTACTATGAACCTGGCTATTCTGATTCTGTCGAAATGGAAAGAGACTCTGATGGCAATCCGAATTGCGCTTGCTTAAGAACACTGATGGTCGATGATGATAAGGCTGCTGTCGCTACTAAGTTCATCGCCGATTACAAACAGCTCCTTTTGGACAATGGTTATACTTTGACTTCCGAAAAGGATACTAAGGGCTATGACTTATATCAGAAGGGCGATTATAAGATCTCAGTCGGAAACGAACTCAACTGGCAGTTACAGCCGCGTCCTGCAGCTATCATCCGTGTCTATTCTTCTAAGCTGAATCCACAGTACTGACTTTATTGCGGATAGTTTGCTATCCGCAATTTTATATGGTTATTTAAGTTTATTCCTTACGTTTCGTTGAAATTTGGTCAAATGTCAATTACAATTATTCATGTATTTTAAATAGGAGGCTAACATGAAACTGAAAAAGACAATTGCTTCATTAGCATTATTAGTCATTTTGTCTGGATGTGGCGGTAATAATAGCAGTACGGAAAAGGATACTGGAAAGGTTACAGGTGCACCTGTCACTG
>CAKUXT010000253.1 GCA_934700375.1 uncultured Bacilli bacterium
ACTTGCCCTATCAAGGCAAAACACGGGTATATTCTTGCGATTGCCATATTTCTTTTCTTATGAAAGAGAAAAGTGTAAGATATTAGTATGAAAAAAGATTACCTCGCAATTGATTTAGGAACAGACAACACCATCATCTATTCTTCTCAGACAGACAGTGTCGTCTATTCCGAACCGACCTGCATCGCCTTCGATTCGCTTTCCCACGCGGTGAAAGATATCGGATTTTTGGCAAGCAAAATCAAAGGAAAGACACCTTATAGCTTTGAAGTTGTCAATCCTGTCGTCAATGGACTGATCAATGACGATGAAGCCTGCTATCAATTCCTGGCAACTATTTTTTCACAGCTGAAATTCGATAAGAGAAACCGCATCACTTCTTTGATATTCACTACGCCTTCCTTCAGCGGAAAAGTGAACAGAAAAGTGATTGTCGAATTAGGAAAGAAACTCTTCGCAAAAGAGATCTATATCGAACCGGAAGCCAAGATCGCCGCGTTAGGAACAGGGGACAATGTCTATGCCCCTACTTCTACGCTTGTCCTTGATATCGGAGCCGGTGTCTCTGATGTTGCGCTTCTCAGCATGGGTGAGGTCGTCTCATCTGATTCCACGATGATCGCAGGACATACCTTTGATGAAGCCATCAGAAGATATATGATCCAGAAGCAGCATCTCAACATCGGAATCAAGACAGCTGAAAACATCAAGATGAGAATTGCAAATCTCTCATCTGTCAGCGAGAACAGACTTGTCGAAGTTAAAGGAAGAGATACGATGACTTCCTTGCCTTCTTCCGTCGTTGTCTCTTCCGGTGAATTGAAGAACGTTCTTGTGCCGTTAGCGAATTATATCGCTTTGAAAGTCACGGATGTCATCTCCACCGTTCCTCCGGAACTCGCTGCTGATTTGACAAAGAACGGCTTGATCTTGACAGGTGGAGGCTCACTCCTTTGCGGCATGAAGGATTTCCTTCAGGAGACCTTATCGATTCCTGTCCGTCTTGTCTCCAAGCCGATGGAAGCTGTCGTAGAAGGATTCAAAGTGTATATTCAGCATTCCAACAAGGAATGATGAAATAGAAAGGATTTAAGAATATGGTTACATTGTTAGATTTGAAAAAGGCTAAAATGAACGCTCTTAAAACTCATGATGAAAACGCTCAGAATGTCTTAGGTATCATCATCTCTGCCTATCAGAAGATGCAGATCGATAAACAGGGCAAAGGGCAAGAGATGACTGATGCCGATATGGTCTCTGTTCTCAACAAGACATTGAAAGAACTCTCTGATGAAAAAGAGATGTATGAAGAAAATGGAAGAAAAGAACAGGCTGAAGCTGATGCAAAACAGATGGAAATCGTCAAATCCTATCTTCCGAAGATGATGTCTGAAGAAGAGATCAAAGAAGTCATCGAAAAGCTTGCGAATCATTCCATCAAGACAATCATGACTGAGTTCAAGACCAATTATGCCGGCAAAGCAGATATGGGACTTGTCTCTAAGATTGCAAGAGAATATCAAAAGTGATGAAAATGTGGGAAGAGGCCTGAAAAGCCTCTTCCTTTTGTGTATGATGGGCATGCCATTGCTCTAGGGTGAAAGTCCCAATAGGCGTAGTTGTCGACGAACTAGATAGCGACTCACAAAGCGTAAACCGGTGACGGAGCGTGAAAAGAAGTGATAGCGAAATCGTAGCCCTACGAACAGAA
>CAKUXT010000254.1 GCA_934700375.1 uncultured Bacilli bacterium
ATGGTACTGTTACTTTGAGGGTTGAATGTTTTAAAAGAAATTTTATATTCTAATCCTTCTTGTAAATAATAAAGAGAGCGATAATAACCATTTTTCTGTTGTCCATAACTAGAATTTACCGCACGTCCATTCTGTGTGACGGTAAAGTAGGCTTGTCCTCCCATTTCGTTTACGGTTTTGATTTCATATGTCTTAGTTTCTTCAGGCGTAAAACGATAAGTTTTCTGACCGCCCTCATGAGGAACATCAGTAAAGTAAGTTTCACCAATTTTAATTTTGCTGTTTCCTTCGTATTCTCCACAAGGATCATAAGACATCAGCCAATACTTTTGCATTCGATCGCTGCTTTCGATAATGTCAGCGGTATGTTTTCCTAATAGTATCGTTTCGTCTTTCTTTAAATTGAAGGATAGTTTAGTTACGACATTCTGAGCAAAACATTGTGTGTTTCTATTTGCTTTGATATTGAAATCAACCAAGAATTCATCTTTACAATCTTTATATAAAATCGGATAGTTGTCACCATCATACACGCCATCTTGATTGGAAAGTGATACAGCATAGCCTCGTCTTGCATCTGTTTTTTTGGTGGCGTTTGTGAGGTCTAAATTTTGCGTATTTCCTAGATTGATTCTATAAGATGATGTTAGTTTGTTTGTGTTTGTGTCTCTGCTGAAATTAATTGTGTTTTTGTAATTTTCAGTAATATTTGATTGCCACCAATCATATGTTAGCTTTAGCGTATTGACAATACTATCGGCGGCTTCGGTTATGAATTTGGAAATGGGATCAGGTGATGGAATACTATTCATGAAGGATGTGAATTCTTTAGTATATTCCAATATAGGAGAATATGATTTATAGGATAATGTTTGACCGCAGATTTTAGAACGGTATTCTTGAACAAAACAGCTCTTATTTTCATCCCCCATACTCAACATGTCTGGCAAATCGTTATAGCTTCCGTTCATGTTGTTTGTTGATAAAACATATGTTGGGTTTTCAATGCAGAAATTATTAGTTGGAATTATACCTGTAACCGTGTCATTTTGTTTAAAGTAAAAGATTCTGCCTTGAACCATTGGCCTCAGTTCAAAACTGTATGTGCCGCTATCAATCGTATTGTCTTGATTGATTTCGCCGTTTAACATTGCTTTTGCTCTGCCACGCGTGTGTTGCATCTTGAACAAGAAGAACTCGCTTCTGTTTTTGTTTGCGTTCACAGCAACAGTGTTGATATAAAAACCGTATTCCTGTCCAAGATATGTCTTCGTTGTTGGCTTTTGGAAATATCTTTTGGGGATAAAATTCACAATGGGATTATCATCAAAAGAAATCTTGATGTAATTATCATCGACATAGAGAGGGCTGACGTCATTGAAATCCGCTTCTTTTTTGAATTCGTTGGTCAAACCAGTCATTTTTGATAGATTTTCTTCATAGTAATAATCAACATTATAGGTTGGTGAGCGGAGCGGACCATTAGTTGTCTCCTGATATGGATGTCTGTCCATATGATAAAACTGAAGATTCAGATTGTGACAGTATTCGGAGGTCTTTTCAGGATTAGGCAAAGTCATTCTGCTATGGAAATATTCAAAAAGCTGAGGCTCCAGTTCATATTTATGATGCTCAAATTGATCATCCTTTGTGATGATCATGACCGAAAGAACCTGTATATCAAAGTCCGTCATCGGACAGTATATTGC
>CAKUXT010000255.1 GCA_934700375.1 uncultured Bacilli bacterium
TCTTAAGACAGTCAGAACATCACAGGTTGTAGAAAGTTCTTCCAAATCATGAGAGATGAAGAGAACGGCTTTGCCTTTCTCTCTTAAGTCATTCATGATCTCATGGATCTTTTCTCTTCCTGTCTGACTTAAGGCAGTTGTTGTTTCATCGACGATGAAGAGTTCCGGATCGATGGATAAGGCCTTTGCGATTTCAACCATCTTTCTGACTTCGAAGGAATAAGCGGATATCGGAAGGGTGACATTCATGTCTTCCATTCCGACAAGGGCCATGACCTTTTTGGCTTCCTCATCCATCTTCTTATGATTGAGGAAGATACCCTTGGTGAATTCTTTTTCTCTTCCCAAGAAGATATTTTCACTGACAGTGAGATAATCGATGGTACCTGTTTCCTGAACGATCATGGCAATATGATTCTTTTCAGCATCGAGATAGCTGTTCGGCTTGAACTCTTTTCCTTTATAGAATATTTCACCGGATGTTCTGGAATAGATTCCGCAGATCATCTGTGAAATTGTGGATTTGCCTGAACCGTTTTCACCGATGAGTCCACGGATTTCGCCGCTGTAGATTTCCATGGAAACCTTATCGACTGCGACGACGTCTCCGAACTTTTTGGTGAGGTCTTTTGTTGATACCAATAATTCTTTCATGTCACGATTTCTCCTACTGTCAAAATTATATAAGGGCTTTCAGTAAATGAAAACGCTATTTTCTTCCTTGTAATGTCAAAATTTTGACAATTTTAAAATCTTTCATCAAAATTTAGTGGTAGTGGAAGAGGAAATGTCAAAATTTTGCAGTATAATATATCAAAATCAGGAGAAAAATTGTATGAATTACAATCATGAAATCATCGCTTTCCACGAAAACAGGCCGATTCGACTCTTTATCACCAAAATCGATTCCATTGAACCGCATTGGCATCAATCCCTTGAAATCTCCATTGTCATCGAAGGAAATATTGTTCTTCAGGCTTCTGAATCCGTCTATGAGTTCAAAAAAGGGGACACTTTTTTAGTCAACAGCAATGAAATCCACTCTTTAAAAGGTAAAGGAGCCCTTCTTGCAACGCTTCAGATCAGACTTGATCAACTGGATCATCTTCCTAAAAACAAGAATTCAGTCTATTTCGAACATGATTTCTCCTCCCATAAAGGAAGACTCATCAGAAATATCATCGCTACGCTTTTGAAGAACAATACTACAAACGAAGAATCCAGCAATGAGCTTTTGGAATTATCCTTAGTATATAAGTTATTGTTCTTTCTTTTCTCAGAAGGTGTTTCACAGGAACAAAGACCGCAGAGCAAAGATTCTCTCAACCGTATGACATCTATCCTTGCCTATATCAATTCTGAATACAGCAAAGATATCTCACTGGATACCATTGCAGCCAATGAGTTCTTATCCAGTGCCTATCTCTCCAGATATTTCAAAGAGAATGTCGGCATGAACTTCTCCGAATACTTGAGAAACGTCAGACTGAATAAGGCGATGGAATTCCTTCTCTCTTCTGATCTATCGATCGATGCCATCTCTGCAAAGGTCGGTTTCCCGAATCCTCGTGCTTTTG